>NZ_KV815331.1:0-342 GCF_001814215.1 Streptococcus sp. HMSC062D07 | reverse complement strand
TCTAATATTATTTAGAAAATTTACGTTTCATAACTACAGTTCCTGACATGATTACCACACCAGCCAATACAAGTACTAGGCTTGTAGCTTCACCAGTAAATGGAAGACCTGGTTTGTCTTCTGTTGTTGTAGAACGAGCTGGTTCTGGAGTCGTAGTTGAACGACTTGGTTCTGGTGTTGTAGTAGGACGACCTGGTTCTTCATTAGTCGTTGTTGTTGTAGTTGTTGTAGTGTCGCCGTTACCACCACTGTTTCCTGGGTAATATGGGATTGTCGTAGTTGTTGTAGTTGGTGTTGGGGCTTCAGTTGTTGTTGGAGCTTCAGTCGTTGTTGGAGCTTCAG
>NZ_KV815330.1:148690-162936 GCF_001814215.1 Streptococcus sp. HMSC062D07 | reverse complement strand
GCTATTATCTAAATGCAAGTGGAGCTATGCAAACGGGCTGGAAGTGGTTCGATGACTCATACAGATTCTTTACAAATAGTGGAGCGATGAAGACAGGTTGGCTCAAAGAAAATGGACTTTGGTACTATCTAGATAAGGATGGTATCATGCAAACAGGCCTTCAAGAGATAAATGGGGCACGCTATTACCTCAATGCAAGTGGTGCCATGGAAACTGGCTGGAAACAACTGAATGGTAACTGGTACTATTTCCAAACAAATGGTTCTCTCCTAAGAAATGGAACAAGTCCTGACGGGTACAAGCTCAATGCAGATGGAATTTGGACGACTGTTACAACCGAGGAAACAACTCAGGAACAAACTGTGGCAAGAAGTCAGGGGCATATTTTCGAAACAACAGAAGTTGAGAGAACTCAACAAACAGAAAGCTTATCTGTTACATCTGAGGAAAAAAATTAATCTACTGAACCTAAAACACAAGCGAGCTAAGAATAGAATTAAGTTTCTAACTGATTTTTAATTAATTTTTTCTACAATAAAAACACCTATAAAGCTTAAGCTTTATAGGTGTTTTGTTAACTTCGTTTGATTTTTGCACGAACTAGATCTAGTGCATAGTGAAGGGTTTTATCCTTAATGATAAAGAGAGCGAAAGCATAATAGATTGCACATCCGGCAATTGTAGATGCCACCATGCTGAGCATAGCCATATTCACTGTGTATGAATGAACTTGGAAGAGAATTTTACAGATATAGTAAATTGGAATAAAGCCTAGTGACACAATTGTGTAGCGAGCTAATGTTCCAAAAATTTCTTTCAAATCCAAGAGTTTATGTTTCTGAATAAAGCGGATTTCAAGTAGAACCACAATTGCCTCAGCAATAATCGTTGTCCCGATGTAGTAGGCAGGAGTAAAGATGTTGTTGAAAAGGAGTAGAGAGTTTAGGATGACATTGACACCGCCCCCCATAAAGTAGAAAGCTGTTAATCGGTTTTCATGGTCATTGATAAAGATAATTTGCTTTCCAAGGATTAATTCGATAGCCCAGATAATGGTTCGAAAGGCAAAGACGCTTGTTACAATTCCTGCTTCTATATATTTCTCAGAAGAGTAAATAACAGTCGCATAGGTTCCTAAAACCATGATTCCGATACTAGTCGGAATCATGAGGAAGAAAAAGAGAGATGCACCTTGGTTGACCAGATACTTATAAGAATGAAAATCTTTTTTTCCTAAGTAGTAACCAAGTCGAGGAATGCTGACATTGATAGCTCCACTCAGGACACTAGCAATCAGCATAACAATACTTGAAGCAATAGTGTAGTAGGAGATGTAATTCTCATCAGGTCCTTTGGTAATGAACATACGGTCTAGCAAGGTGTAGAGCATATTGGCATTTGCTAGAAGCAACATGGTTAGAAGAGGCTTAGATGCTTTGATGAGTTCAATAACTTCGATCTTGACAAAGGAAACTTCTCGTTTAATCCATAGGAAGCTGAGTAGATAGTTGATAATGGTTGTTGCACTCATGATTGTAGCATAAGGAACAATATCATCAGGTGTCCTAACGAAAGCGAAGATAGCGACTAACATTCCAATACGAATCACGAGTGTTTTATAAAGGATAAAAGAATAATTCTCATAGGCTTCATTCATCCATTCGATATTCAGAAATTGGAAGAGGGCTTGGATTCCAAGGATATAGTAAAGAATTTTTAGATTGACAATACTAGTATCAAAATAAATAAAGAGGAAATAGATAGCTGTTGTTACAACTGAAGTAATGAGCGAAATATAGAACAACTTAGAAAAGACATAATTAATCTTATTTTTGTCATCCTTTACTTTACTAATTGCTCGAATTCCATAATTGTAAATCCCAAAGGCAGCTAGTGGAATGACAAAGCTCGCCCAGGTGTTAGCTGTGTTAAAGTAGCCGTAATTTGATTTACTAAGAATCCGTGTTAGATAGGGATTAGTAATCAGGGGAAAAACGATGTTTAAAATATTGACCAGCAAGCTAGCCAAAGCATTAACTTTTATATTTTTCATGAAACTTTCTTTCTTACATTCTAAAATAGATACTAGTATTATATCACATTCCAACGCCATTCTTTTGATAAAATCATTTAAATCTTGTATAATAGATAGAACTGAAAGTATGAGGTTACGAACTATGAAAATGAAACAAATCAGTGATACAACTTTAAAAATCACGATGTCTTTAGAAGATTTGATGGATCGTGGAATGGAAATCGCAGACTTTCTCGTTCCACAAGAAAAAACAGAAGAGTTTTTCTATGCTATTTTGGATGAGTTAGAAATGCCAGACAGCTTTTTGGATACAGGTATGCTTAGTTTCCGAGTGACACCTAAACCTGATAAGGTCGATGTCTTTGTGACCAAGTCTAAGATTGACCAAAATTTGGATTTTGAGGATTTGGCAGACCTTCCCGACATGGATGAACTAGCAAAAATGTCTCCAGATGAGTTCTTGAAAACATTGGAAAAAACCATGGCAGAGAAAACTAAAGAAGACATTGAAGCTATCCAATCTCTAGAGCAGGTTGAAAAAGAGGAAGAAGCGGCGATTGATGAAATTGCTGAGGTGGATGAAGGGAAAAGAGAACCTTATATCTACTACATCCTACGCTTTGACGACTTAACTAGTTTGGTTTCTTTTGCGAAAACAGTTGATTACCAAATGGAGACTTCAGAACTTTACAAAATGAACGACCAATACTATCTAACAGTCTTGGTTGATGTAGAAGATCATCCAAGTCTTTATCCAGCTTGGTTATTGGCTCGCATGCGTGAATTTGCAGATGATAGTGATATCAGCCGTTCAGTCCTCCAAGAATACGGTCAAATCATCATCAATCACGATGCCGTCCAAGGACTCCAAAAAGTATAAATAGAATTATAAATGAGACAGAGATGGACATTCTCTGTCTTTTTTGGTTATAAAATAGATGAGTCAACAGAACGTGGACTATGTCCCTAGCTTGCTAAAATGATGAAAAAACGATATCATAGAAAGGAGTAAGTGAGGTAAAGTATGGACCAAGGACAATTACAAAAAGAGGTAGAGGAAATCCTAGAAGATGTATTAGCAAAAGCTTCTCTCCATGAGGGAGCTCTCTTTGTTTTGGGCTTATCTTCCAGTGAGGTGATAGGAGGACACATCGGGAAAGCCTCTAGTCAAGAAATTGGAGAATTAATTGTTAAAAGAATCTTAGAAATCTTATCAGCTAGAGGAATCCACCTAGCAGTTCAGGGATGTGAACATGTCAATCGGGCCTTGGTAGTAGAACGAGAGGTTGCAATCAAATACAATCTTGAGATTGTTAGTGTTCTTCCGACACTGAACGCTGGAGGATCAGGGCAATTGGCGGCCTTTCGCTATATGAAAGACCCAGTTGAGGTCGAATTTATCAAAGCTGATGCAGGACTCGATATTGGAGATACGGCTATTGGGATGCATATCAAACATGTTCAAGTACCGATACGTCCAGTTTTGAGATCAATCGGCCAAGCCCACGTAACTGCCCTCGCTAATCGTCCCAAGCTTATTGGAGGGGCGCGTGCCCAATACCCACAAGATGCTATTAGGAAATTGTAAAATGGAAAAGAAACATATTGAAAAGGTTATAAAATATTCTATTAGAAAGTTCTCTGTTGGAGTCGGTTCTGCTGTTATCGGAGCCGTACTTTTCGGTGCTAACAACCTCTTGCTTGATCCAGTAGTGGCTAATGAAGTTTGTGAGCCAAATCAGGTACACTATCGTTATTTAGCAGAGCAAGAGCTAACAGAAGCTGAAAAGGCCCTTATTCATAAGGAACTTCCTTCTGATTTAAAACAAGATGATGTTGTTTATCTTGTTTACCGAAGGAAAGCCACTATTTCTCAGGAATTACCAAAAACTGGAAGTAAAGAGCTAGGTCTCGTTGGTTTTGGCTTTGCGACAGCTGCATTAGCTGTACTAGTGTTCTCTAAGAAGCGACCTAATAAGATAGCAGGTATTCTTTTTATTGGTGCACTTGGAGGTAGCTACTTCATTCCTCAGACTATTCAAGCTTTTGAAAATCAAATTCTTTTATCTTATAACCAAACAATTTCTGCTTGTAGTCAAGAAGATTTAGCCAACGGAGTTATTCAGATTGATGGATATGACTACATTGGTTACTTCAAAGAAGCTGATTTGAAGGTTTCAATGCCTGAAAATAATCAAGGCAATAACTTGATTACAGATAAAGTGACACAAGAAGCTCGTGAAGGCGAATCACTTGTTCAACCAGAGCTTCCAACCTACAGCGAAGAGACTACAACTACAGCAACACAGGGAGAAACTCAAGGAAGCGAATCTCTCGTTCAGCCAGAACCTCCTGTTCATACAAGTGAAGAAACAACAGAGAGCACCCAAGAAGAAGCTCCTATTGGTGAATCCCCTGTCAAACCAGAGTCTCCAGCCCAACCAGAGAATAGTACAGCTAAGGGTACTCAAGAAGAAGGTCATGTAGGCGAATCTCCAATCCAACCGGAATTACCAGCCTATACAGGAGAAGTAACAGCCAAGGGCACTCAAGAAGAAGGTCATGTAGGCGAATCTCTTGTTCAGGAAGAACTTCCAGCCTATACAGGAGAAGTAACTGATAAAGGAACTCAAGAAGAAGGTCATGTAGGTGAATCTCCAATCCAACCTGAACTCCCAGCCTATACAGGAGAAGTAACAGCCAAGGGTACTCAGGAAGAAGGTCATGTAGGCGAATCTCTAATCCAACCGAAACTCCCAGCCTATACAGATGAAGTAACAGCTAAGGGCACTCAAGAAGAAGGACACGAAGGTGAACCTCTCATTCAACCGAGCTTGCCAGAATACAATGTGACTGAGTCAACTGTGACTGAAACAGAAACTGTTACAATTCCATATTCTACAGAATACCTATCGGATTCTAATCGCTATACAGACGAAGAAAGTGTTGTTCAAAAGGGTGAAGTTGGTAGTCAACTCATACATCGTGTCTATAAAACTGTAGATGGGGAGAAAGTTGGCGAAGCTATCACCACTAGTACGGAAGTTGTTAAAGCTCCTGTAGCTGAAAAAATCAGTCGCGGAACCAAAGCAATTGAAGGCCAAACCGAAGAAGTTTCTGTTGAAGAAGTTCCTTTTAAAACGATAACGGAACAAGATTCTAGTCTACTCAAGGGAACTGAAACAGTTGCTCAGGTTGGTAAGAATGGTAAGAAGAAAATTACTAAAGTCTACAAGACTATCAAGGGTGTGAAAACTGCAGATGCACCTACTGTTTCAGAAGAAGTTCTTGAACAGGCACAAGACCACATTATCAAAAAAGGTACTAAGGAATTAGAAAAACCTACTCTAACATTAACTAAAGTTGATACAGAAGAATTGAATCGAAGTGCAAATGCAACTTATAGCCTTAAAAAACCAGATGGAGTGACTATCAAATCTATTCAAGCAGTGTTGAAAAAAGGCGATCAAGTTATTAAGACATTTGCTATTTCAGAGTCTAATCTTGCGACAGCTTTAGCTGATTTAGATTATTACAAGGATTATACACTTGCAACGACCATGGTGTATGATCGTGGTAATGGTGACGAGGAAGAAGTTCTTAAGGAAGAACCATTGAGAATCGACCTTAAAAAAGTTGAAGTCAAAAATATTAAGGAAACAAGCTTAATCAGTGTGGATGACCAAGGTAATGAGACTGATACTAGTCTCTTGTCCGAGAAACCATCGAATGTTAAGCCATACTACTTAAAAGTTACGACTTACGATAACAAGGTTACGAAACTAGCTGTTGATAAAATCGAAGAAGTTACTGTAGATGGAGATAAACTATACAAGGTAACTGCAAAAGCACCAGATTTGATTCAACGTACTGCAGAAAATCGTTTCACTGAAGAGTATGTACACTATTTGCCTAAACCAAAAGCTCATGAAGGTGATGTGTATTACGACTTTTATGAACTTGTAAAAGCTATGCAAGCAAATCCTACTGGTACCTTTAAGCTTGGTAGCAATATGAATGCTAATAATGTACCACCGGCTGGCAAATCTTATGTAACCAATGCCTTTAAAGGTTCATTAGGAAGTACTGATGGTAATAAATTTGCTATTCATAATATCACTAGACCATTATTTGGAAACATTGAAGGTGGTTCTGTTAAGGATCTCTTACTGGAAAATGTCAATATTGATATGCCTGGAGTTGATCGAGTAGCTCCAATCGCAGGTGTTATCAAAAACAATGCAACTATTGAAAATGTCAAAGCAACCGGAAGTGTTGTTGGTAACAATGATGTAGCTGGTATTATCAATAAAATTGATGGTAGTGGAAAAGTAAGTAATGTCGCCTTTATCGGTAAACTTCACGCTGCTGGCAATAGAGGAGGCTATTTAGCTGGTATTCTTGGTGAAAACTGGAAGGGTGTTGTTGAGAAAGCATACGTTGATGCTGAGATCACTGGTAATAAAGCAAAAGCTGCAGGACTAGTCTATTCGTCTCAAAATGGTGCTAATAACTACACGGTCGGTTCAGAAGGGGTCCTAAGAAATTCAGTTGCTAAAGGTTCTATCGAACTGAAAGAAGCCGTTCAGTCTGGTGGATTGCTGGGTACTAACTGGGCCTTAGGTACTATTGAAGACAACATCACTATGATGAAAGTCAAAACAGGTGAGATGGTGTTTGGTCATTCAGATATTGATGCTGACGACTACTTCACATATTCAAGAACCAAACGTAATTATAGTGTTGATGACGTGAGTGAAGGTAAAAAATCCTTTAACAATTCACGTAAAATTCCAAGTATCTCACTGGAAGAAGCCGAGAAGAAAATTAAAGCAATGGGGATCACTGCTGATAAATTTACCAGCAGCAAACCTATTGAAGACAAGCTTAATAACAGTCTAAACAAAGACGATCAGTACAAAGCAATTGATAGTTATGATGCAACTCGTGAGCTAGCTTACCGTAATATTGCAAAACTTCAACCTTTCTATAATAAAGAGTGGATTGTAGACCAAGGTAATAAATTAGCTGCAGGAAGTCCTCTCTTGACTAAAGAAGTATTGTCTGTAACTGCTATGAAAGGCAATACCTTTGTTACGGAATTAGCTGATGCTGATCATATTATGATCCACTATGCAGATAAGACAAAAGATATCTTTACCATTTCACCTAAAGATTCAAAAGTGAAACAAGTGAAAGAGTACGGTATTGCAGAACTTGGTGAAGTTTTTTATACTCCGAATATGGTTGACAAGGACCGTAGTGATCTCATCAATGCTATTGTTGAAAAATTGAGTCCTGTGGAATTACAATCTGACCCAATCTACACGCACCTTGGTAGAACTGGTCCAAACAAAGTTAATGCTATTAAGAACCTTTATCTTGAAGAGACCTTCAAAGAAGTTAAGGATAATCTTACTAAATTTGTGAAACAGTTGGTTGAAAATGAGGATCATCAATTAAACACAGATGAAGCTGCTAAACGTGCTTTGATCAAGAAAATTGATGATAACAAGGCAGCGGTTCTCCTTGGCCTATCTTACCTTAACCGTTATTACGGAGTGAAGTTTGATGATTTCAATATCAAGCAACTCATGTTGTTCAAGCCAGACTTCTATGGTAAGAATGTAAGTGTATTAGACCGTTTGATTGAAATTGGTTCAAAAGAAGATTATGTCAAAGGAACTCGTACACACGATGCCTTCCGTGAAGTAGTTGCTAAAAATACTCTTTCTGGCAACCTAAATGACTTCCTGAAATATAACATGGAGCTCTTTACAAAAGATACAGACTTGAATGATTGGTTTATAAAAGCAACTAAAGATAATGTCTATATCGTGGAACCAAAAACAACAAATCCTGATTTTGCTGATAAGAAACATAGAGCTTACGAAGGCTTAAATAACGATATGCATGGCAAGATGATTTTACCACTCTTGAACTTAAAAGATGCCCATATGTTCTTGATTTCAACATATAATACCATGGCCTACAGTTCATTTGAAAAGTATGGTAAGAACACTGAAGCAGAGCGTAATGCCTTCAAAGCTGAAATTGATAAGGTTGCTAAAGGACAACAGAATTACCTAGATTTCTGGTCACGTCTATCTCTAGATAAAGTACGTAATCAGCTCTTGAAGAGCAATAATATGGTTCCAACACCTGTACTGGACAACCAGAATTATAAAGGCATTAGTACTGATCGTTATGGCCATACAAACAGTGGTAAAGATGTGGCGCCTATCCGTGAATTGTATGGACCTACAGACCGTTACCATGCGACTGATTGGCGTATGGGAGCTGTGGCTCGCGTTTATGCGAATCCATATAAGGATGATTCTGTCTTCTTTATGGTGACGGACATGATTAGTGATTTTGGGGTATCTGCCTTTACTCATGAAACAACTCACGTCAATGACCGAATGGTATACCTAGGTGGCTCAAGACACCGTGAAGGAACGGATCTTGAAGCATTTGCTCAAGGAATGTTACAAACTCCGTCAGTATCAAATCCAAATGGTGAGTACAAAGCCCTAGGTCTCAACATGGCTTATGAACGTCCAAACGATGGAAATCAATGGTATAACACCAATCCAAATGACCTTAAATCACGTGACGAAATTGATCGTTACATGAAGGGATATAATGACACTCTCATGCTTCTAGATTATCTTGAAGGAGAAGCTGTCCTCAATAAAGCAAATCAAGATTTAAACAATGCTTGGTTCAAGAAGGTCGATAAGCAATACCGAGGAAATAACACCAAGAACCAATTCGACAAGGTTCGACCTTTAAGTGATGAGGAAAAAGCTATTCCTTTACATACAGTAAATGATCTCATTACCAACAACTTTATGACCAATCGTGGTCCAGGTAATAGAGTTTATAATCCATCTGACTTTGATTCTGCTTATGTGAATGTTCCAATGATGACCGGTATCTATGGTGGTAATACCAGTGAAGGTGCTCCTGGAGCTATGTCATTCAAACATAATACTTTTAGAATCTGGGGTTACTATGGCTACGAAAAAGGCTTACTAAACTATGCTTCTAACATGCTAAAAGCTGAATCTAAAAAAGCTGGTAAAGATACTCTAGGTGATGACTTCATCATTAACAAGATTTCTGAAGGAAAATTCAACAATCTCGAAGATTGGAAGAAAGCTTACTTCGAAGAAGTAGTGAATAACGCTAAAAATGGAATTCAATCTATTGAAATCGATGGTAAAACATACAATAGCTATGAAGACTTGAAGCGTGCATTTGCTGAAGCAGTTGATAAAGATAAGACCACTCTAAGTAATGGTTCTGTCAAATTTGACAACACCGTATCACTTAAAGAAAAACTCTTTAAGAAACTTCTTCAACAAACAGATAGCTTTAAAACTTCTATCTTTAAATAATCAATTGACTCTCACCTGCTTAGCAGGTGGGAGTTTTTTGTGCAAGAAAAGATGCCTTATTTTCCAAGCAGATTTCAAGTATTTTTAGTCCGCTAGTTATATAATAGAGATATAATACAATATCTATATTCATATGATGAACGAGAAAGGTGATGAAGATGAAAAAATGGCAAACATCTGTATTGGTCTGTGCTAGTTTGCTTTGTCTATCGGCTTGTAAAAATCAGTCAGCAAACCAGGCTGATAATCAGAGTGGAGACAAACAAGGGCAAGTTAGCTCTCAAATGGCAAAACAAGGGGAAGAAGTTCCAGACTTTGAGCTCACTGGAGTTGATGGTAAA
Organism: Streptococcus sp. HMSC062D07; assembly: GCF_001814215.1. Taxonomy (NCBI): domain Bacteria; kingdom Bacillati; phylum Bacillota; class Bacilli; order Lactobacillales; family Streptococcaceae; genus Streptococcus; species Streptococcus sp. HMSC062D07. Next base: position 153,157 of record NZ_KV815330.1, on the reverse strand, counting down.
ACTTATCGTCTATCAGATTACAAAGGCAAAAAAGTCTATCTCAAATTTTGGGCATCTTGGTGCTCTATTTGTCTAGCCAGCCTCCCTGATACAGATGAGCTGGCTAAAGAAGAAAGTGATGACTATATCATCTTGACAGTGATTTCTCCTGGTCAAAAAGGGGAACAAGCAGAAGAAGCCTTCCAAAAATGGTATCAAGGATTGGACTATAAAAATCTCCCTGTCCTTCTAGACCCTTCGGGACAACTTTTAGCGAGTTACGGAGTTCGTTCTTATCCGACTCAGGCCTTTATTGATAAAGAAGGTAAACTAGTTAAGACCCAGCCAGGCTTTATGGACAAGGAAACTATTTTAGAGAATTTAAAGACTATGAATTAGAGGATTATTATGAATGATAAATTAAAAACAATACTCTTAATTGGAGTGATCATTTGCATCATCATCGGAATTTTGTTTCTTTTGGAAAGAAGAAGCGCTAGCTACACCGATACCTCTCAAATTGAGAAGGCAGCAGTTAGTCAAGGGCAAAAAGTCACGAAAAAAACTGAGCCAAGTAAAGATGCTGACTTACATGAAATCTATCTAGCGGGAGGCTGTTTCTGGGGAGTTGAAGAGTATTTTTCAAGAGTAGCAGGTGTGACAGATGCTGTTTCTGGCTATGCGAATGGCAGAGGAGAAACAACCCAGTATGAATTGATCGGCCAAACAGGCCATGCTGAGACTGTTCATGTGACCTACGATGCCAATCAAATTTCTCTAAAAGAAATCTTGCTCCATTATTTCCGCATTATCAATCCAATCAGTAAGAATAAGCAGGGAAATGATGTGGGAACTCAGTACAGAACAGGAGTCTACTATAAGGACGAGCAGGACCTAGAAGTCATCAATCAAGTCTTTGATCAAGTTTCTAAGAAATACGAGCAACCTCTAGCGGTTGAAAAGGAAGCCTTAAGTAATTTTATCGTGGCTGAAGACTACCACCAAGATTATCTCCAGAAAAATCCAAATGGATATTGCCATATCAATGTCAATCAAGCAGCCTATCCTGTTATTGATGCGAGTAAATATCCAAAACCGAGTGACGATGAATTGAAAAAACTCCTCTCTCCTGAGGAATATGCAGTGACTCAAAATAGTCAAACAGAACGGGCCTTTTCAAATCGTTACTGGGATAAATTTGAAGCAGGTATTTATGTGGATGTAGCAACAGGTGAACCTCTCTTTTCTTCGAAAGATAAATTTGAATCGGGCTGTGGTTGGCCAAGTTTTACCCAGCCTATCAGTCCAGATGTTGCGACCTACAAGGAAGACAAGTCTTATAATATGGTCAGAACAGAAGTCAGAAGCCGAACTGGTGATTCCCACTTAGGACATGTCTTTACAGACGGACCTCAGGACAAGGGAGGTCTACGCTATTGTATCAATAGTCTATCCATCCGCTTTATTCCGAAGGATCAAATGGAAGAAAAAGGTTATGGTTATTTGTTGGATTATGTTGAGTAAGTTTTCTCAACCATATTAGTTAAAAAGCCAGATCTCCTGTTTGGGGTCTGGCTTTTATGGTATACTTAGGATATGCATAGAAAAACAGTGATTGATTTTAGGGCTTTGGGCGAGAGATACACCTTTACCAAGCCTATCAAAGAGTTAAAAACCAGAGATTTAGCAGAAGTGACAGACTTACTGGCACAAGTGGAAAGCTACCAAGAACAGGGCTATTATGTGGTGGGTTATGTCAGCTATGAGGCTGCACCTGCTTTTGATGAGAAGTTAGCGGTTCACGAGGGTCCCTTGTTAGGAGAGTATCTCCTCTATTTCACTATTCATGATAGTGTAGAAAAATCCAGTATCCCTCTGACTTATGAGGAGGTGGATTTGCCATCAGACTGGCAGGAAGTAACATCTCCAGAGGCCTATGAAATGGCGATTACGCAAATTCACCATCATTTAAGACAAGGAGATACCTATCAGGTCAATTATACTGTCCAACTCAAGCAGGAGTTGTCTACAAATCCTTTTGCTATCTATAATCGTATGGTGGTGGAGCAGGAAGCGGGATATAATGCTTACGTAGAGCATGATGATATGGCAGTGATTTCCATGAGTCCAGAACTCTTTTTTGAGCAAAATGGTCGTGAGTTGACGACTCGTCCTATGAAGGGGACGACTAAACGTGGTCTGACTGACGATGAAGACTTGAAAGAGGCCACTTGGCTGGAACAGGATCCCAAAAATCGTTCAGAAAACATGATGATAGTAGACCTCTTGCGAAATGATATGAATCGTATTTCTGAGGTTGGTAGTGAGCATGTGGAGCATTTATGCCAAGTAGAGCAGTATTCTACAGTGTGGCAGATGACTTCGACTATCAAGAGTCAGTTACGACCGGATGTTGATCTAGTAGAAATCTTCCGTTCGCTCTTTCCATGTGGCTCCATCACAGGAGCTCCCAAGATAGCGACCATGGAAATTATCAAAAACTTGGAACCACAAGCTAGAGGAGTTTACTGTGGAACTGTTGGCCTCCTACTTCCCAATGGACGACGGATTTTCAATGTAGCTATTCGAACTATTCAACTGCATGGAGGGCAAGCTATCTATGGTGTCGGAGGTGGCATCACTTGGGATAGTACTTGGGAGTCAGAATACCGTGAAGTCCATCAAAAGGCAGCTGTTCTTTACCGAAAACAACCTCGTTTTAAATTGATTACGACAGGGAAAATCAGCCAGAAAAAATTGCTCTTTGAAAAGCAACATCTAGAAAGATTGAAAAAGGCTAGTCGTTATTTTGCCTTTCCATTTGACCAAGAAGTTTTGAAACAAAAAATAGAGAAGGAGTACCAGTCTTGTGGCGTCCATCAAGATTATCGGATACGAATCAGTCTCAGCAAATCTGGAGAGATTGAAATTGAACGACAAGTATTGACAACGCTTAGCTCTAGTTTTTGTCAGGCCAAGCTTTGTCAGCAAGAAGCTGATTTGGAGCAGGCCTTTACCTACTTTAAGACGACACACCGACCACATTTGACAGTGGGAGAGCAGGAAATCATCTATCACACTGCTGATGGAAAATTACTTGAAACCTCTATTGGGAATCTGGTCTTAAAAATGGATGGCAAGCTCTATACACCTCCTAGTCAGCTAGGTCTTTTACCAGGAATTTATCGCCAGCATTTACTTGAAATCGGGCAGCTGGAAGAGAGGGTCTTAACCATAGAAGATTTGAAGCAAGCAGAAGTCATCTATGGCTGTAATGCAGTGAGAGGCTTGTATGAGTTGTCAGTAAAGGAGGACTAAATGAAACTAATATTTTTACACGGTTTAGGACAGTCAGCATATAGTTGGAAAGAAGTTCAGGATTTTCTTGCAGATTATCCCTCTGAAGACCTAGAGTTATTCCCTTCCGGAGTTGCTACCTACCAAGAAGCTAAGGAGCGCATTTATCAGCACTTGTCAGAGGAGACAGAACCTTTTGTCTTAATCGGTTTGTCCTTAGGGGCTGCACTTGCATTGGAGCTTTCAAGTTCTGATATATCAAATCTTCAGGCCTTGGTTTTGTCAGGCTGTCCACTGAAACTAGCGGGTAACATTCCTTTTTATATTCAGTTGCTGATATTTAAATTGCTTCCCAAAAGGATATTTGAGAAACAGGGAGCAGATAAGGCTCTTATGGTTGGAGTTTCTGAGGAATTAAAGACACTTGATTTAAGAGAGATTGCAAGGAATTGTCCCTATCCAAGCTTGTTAATTTGTGGTAGTCAGGATAAGCCTAATCTCAGTTCAATGAAAGCTATTCAAGAACTGATGCAAAATTCCCAGTTCCAGATTATCCCTGACGGCCCTCATATCTTGAATAGGGCAAAACCAAAAGAGTTTGCAGAAATAACTAGAAGTTTTCTTGAATTGCTGAAATAAGTTTGATAAAATAATATCAAGATTAATTTTATAATTTTAGGAGGAAATCATGAACAAACGTTATTTATTAAAACTTGGTCTAGCTTCTTTACCTGCTCTAGCTTTGTTTTTACATCCAGTTGTGGCAGATGAAAGTATCCATTTTTCAAGCTGTAAGGAAGCTTGGGAGAATGGTTATGCAGATATTCATAAGGGAGAACCAGGGTATTCTGCTACCCTAGATAAGGACCATGATGGGATAGCCTGTGAATCTAAGAATGCACCAAAAGGAGTGTTAAAAGAGAAAAAGACGAGTGCATCTCAAGCTAACAATAATGTGTCATCTGATAGTGTAGCATCAAAGAGTGAAGAGCCTACTTCTAGTGTAGCAACTGTGAGTGGCTGGGTTCGTCAAAATGGGTCTTGGTACTATTTTTCTAAAAATGGAAAACCAGTAACAAATACTTGGCAGGGTGCTTACTACCTCAAATCAGATGGAAGAATGGCTGAGAACGAGTGGGTATACGATAACTATTACCAAGCCTGGTATTACCTCAAATCAGATGGTTCATA
>NZ_KV815330.1:13146-148590 GCF_001814215.1 Streptococcus sp. HMSC062D07 | reverse complement strand
TGGTATTACCTCAAATCAGATGGTTCATATGCGCGCAATACTTGGCAAGGAAGTTACTATCTCAAATCAGATGGTAAGATGGCTCAGGGTGAATGGATTTATGATTCTTACTACAAAGCCTGGTATTACCTCAAATCAGATGGTTCATATGCGCATAATACTTGGCAAGGTGCATATTACCTCAAGTCAAATGGGAAAATGGCTCAGAGTGAATGGGTCTATGACTCTTCTTACCAATCTTGGTACTACTTAAAATCAGATGGATCTTATGCTCGCAATGCATGGCAAGGAAATTACTATTTGAAATCGGATGGTAAAATGGCTAAGAATGAGCGAGTGGATGGTGGACGCTATTATGTAGATGCTTCTGGTTTGTGGAAACCATAGAGTAGAAATAATCTGGAAAGGTAATGCAAAGCTTTGCACAAATCTAACGATTTTGTTATACTATGTCTGTAAGCATTTCCATTAATAAATATAAAGGAGAAAAAGATGAGTCAAAAGATTATTGGGATTGACCTTGGTGGAACTTCTGTTAAGTTTGCAATTTTAACTCAAGAAGGAGAAATCCAAGAAAAATGGTCTATTAAGACTAACATTTTGGATGAAGGAAGCCATATCGTAGACGATATGATTGAATCAATTCAACATCGTTTGAACTTGCTTGGATTGTCAGCTACGGATTTCCAAGGTATTGGTATGGGTTCACCTGGTGTAGTTGACCGTGAAAATGGAACTGTTATCGGAGCCTACAACCTCAACTGGAAAACTCTTCAACCAATCAAAGAGAAAATGGAAAAAGCCTTGGGTATTCCATTCTTCATTGATAATGATGCCAATGTGGCGGCTCTTGGTGAGCGCTGGATGGGTGCTGGTGAAAACCAACCTGACGTTGTCTTTATGACTCTGGGTACAGGTGTTGGTGGTGGTATCGTGGCAGAAGGTAAATTGCTTCACGGTGTTGCTGGTGCTGCTGGTGAGCTTGGTCACATCACTGTTGACTTTGACCAACCAATCGCATGTACCTGTGGTAAAAAAGGCTGTCTTGAGACAGTGGCTTCAGCAACAGGTATTGTCAACTTGACTCGTCGTTATGCAGATGAGTATGAAGGTGATGCAGCCTTAAAACGCTTGATTGATGATGGAGAAGAAGTAACTGCTAAAACTGTCTTTGATTTGGCAAAAGAAGGGGACGACCTAGCTTTAATCGTTTACCGTAACTTCTCACGCTACTTGGGTATTGCATGTGCCAACATCGGTTCTATCCTAAATCCATCAACAATTGTTATCGGTGGTGGAGTTTCAGCTGCCGGAGAATTCCTTCTACAAGGTGTTCAAAAGGTTTATGACGAAAATACCTTCCCGCAAGTTCGTACAACAACTAAATTGGCTCTTGCGACTCTAGGAAATGACGCTGGAGTTATCGGAGCAGCATCACTTGTCTTGCAATAAGAAGCAAAAGAAGGAGAAAATCACTATCTTGAAGCGAGTGATTTTCCTCCTTTCTTTTTTTATGCTATACTAGTTAAGAATAAACGTTGAGGAGAGAGTAAATGACAAAAGCAGATAAGATTTTTAAAGAAAATATTGAGCGAATTCTCAATGAAGGTGTCTTTTCAGAACAGGCTCGTCCCAAGTATAAGGACGGAACAGTGGCTAACTCCAAGTACGTCACAGGTGCTTTTGCGGAGTATGATTTGTCTAAGGGCGAATTTCCAATCACGACCTTGCGTCCAATTGCTATCAAATCAGCTATCAAGGAAGTACTCTGGATTTATCAAGACCAGTCTAATAGTCTAGAAGTTCTTAATGACAAGTACAATGTCCACTATTGGAATGATTGGGAAGTGGGAGACACAGGGACAATTGGCGAGCGTTATGGGGCTGTGGTTAAGAAGCATGACATTATCAATAAAATCCTCAAACAGTTAGAAGCCAATCCTTGGAACCGTCGCAATATCATCTCACTTTGGGATTATCAAGCTTTTGAGGAAACAGATGGCCTTCTTCCTTGTGCCTTTCAAACTATGTTTGATGTCCGTCGAGTAGATGGGGACATCTATCTAGATGCGACCTTGACCCAGCGTTCTAATGATATGCTGGTAGCTCACCACATCAATGCCATGCAGTATGTGGCTCTTCAAATGATGATTGCCAAACACTTTGGTTGGAAGGTAGGAAAATTCTTCTACTTTATCAATAACCTTCATATCTACGATAATCAATTTGAACAGGCAGAGGAACTGCTCCGTCGTGAGCCTTCAAATTGCCAACCACGTTTGGTCTTGAATGTACCAGACAAGACCAACTTCTTTGATATTAAAGCAGAAGATTTTGAGTTGGTTGACTATGATCCAGTGAAACCGCAGTTGAAGTTTGATCTAGCTATTTAATACTCTTCGAAAATCTCTTCAAACCACGTCAGCGTCGCCTTACCGTAGATATATGTAACTGACTTCGTCAGTCATATCTACAACCTCAAAGCAGTGCTTTGAGCAACCTACGGCTAGCTTCCTAGTTTGCTCTTTGATTTTCATTGAGTATAAAAGAATAGAAAAAAAGAAGTTGGAAATTCCAACTTCTTTTTTATTAATTAGCGTGATACGCGACGGCGAGCTGCTTTTTTACGATTTTCTTCGATGAAAGCTGCTTTTTGTTCTTCTGGTTCAATCACTTTCTTTTTGAATGCGTATACTGCACCTGCAACAGCAGCAACAGTTCCTGCAACACCTGTTACGAGACCTTTAGCAAATCCTTTAGCCATGAGTCTTCCTCCTTTTATTTATAAATCAGACGGAAATAGCTTAAGATATAGCATTTTTCTGCCTGTCTATTTTGTGATATAATAATAGTAACGAAAAAATGGGAATTTTTCAAGGAAAAACGATGAAAAGCAAAATAATTGTGATTGTTGGTCCAACTGCAGTTGGAAAGACTGCCCTAGCCATTGAAGTTGCTCAGCGATTCAATGGTGAAGTAGTCAGTGGGGATAGCCAACAAGTATACCGAGGACTGGATATTGGAACAGCCAAGGCAAGTCTGGAGGAGCAGGCAACTGTCCCTCATCACTTGATTGATGTGAGAGATGTAACCGAGTCTTACTCGGCTTTTGATTTTGTTTCAGAAGCAAAGGCAGCCATCGAGGATATTCAAAATCGCGGGAAACTTGCTATTATCGCTGGTGGGACAGGACTTTATATCCAAAGTCTGCTAGAAGGATATCATTTAGGTGGAGAGACACCACATGAGGACATTTTAGCTTATCGTGCTAGTCTAGAGCCTTTTTCAGATGAGGAGTTAGCCCAACTCCTAGAGCAAGCAGGTCTTGAAGTTCCCCAGTTTAATCGTCGTCGTGCCATGCGTGCCATGGAAATTGCTCATTTTTCTCAAGATTTGGAAAATCAGGAGAGTCCTTATGAAGCTCTGATTATTTGTCTGGATGATGAGCGGAGTCAATTGTATGAACGGATTAACCACCGAGTGGATTTGATGTTTGAAGCTGGACTTCTAGACGAAGCCAAGTGGTTGTTTGACCATTATCCAGATGTGCAGGCTGCTAAAGGGATTGGCTACAAGGAACTCTTTCCCTATTTTCGAGGAGAGCAGAGTTTGGAGGAGGCTAGCGATAGTCTCAAGCAAGCGACTCGTCGATTTGCCAAGCGCCAGCTAACCTGGTTCCGCAATCGCATGCAGGTGACCTTTTATCAGATAGGAGAATCTGGTGTGAAAGAGCGTATTTTAAGCCAGATTGAGGAGTTTTTAAATGATTGAAACGGAGAAAAAAGAGGAGCGAGTCCTGCTCATTGGTGTTGAACTCCAGGGCATGGATAATTTTGACCTCTCCATGGAAGAGCTGGCTAGTCTGGCTAAGACGGCTGGTGCAGTTGTAGTCGATAGCTACAGACAAAAACGCGAAAAATACGATTCTAAGACCTTTGTCGGCTCTGGTAAGTTGGAAGAAATTGCTCAAATGGTGGACGCAGAAGAAATCACGACAGTCATTGTCAATAACCGTCTGACACCTCGACAAAATGTCAATTTAGAGGAAGTCTTAGGTGTCAAGGTCATTGACCGTATGCAGTTGATTTTGGATATCTTTGCTATGAGAGCTCGAAGCCATGAAGGTAAGCTACAAGTGCATCTAGCTCAGCTCAAATACCTCTTGCCTCGTTTGGTTGGTCAGGGGATTATGCTCAGCCGTCAGGCAGGGGGAATTGGTTCCCGTGGTCCAGGTGAAAGTCAGCTGGAGCTTAACCGTCGTAGTGTTCGCAACCAGATTACAGATATCGAACGTCAACTCAAGGTGGTTGAGAAAAACCGAGCGACAGTTCGAGAAAAACGTTTGGAGTCAAGTACCTTTAAGATTGGTTTGATTGGTTACACCAATGCTGGGAAGTCAACTATTATGAATACTTTGACCAGCAAGACCCAGTATGAAGCGGATGAGCTTTTTGCAACTCTAGATGCGACAACTAAAAGCATCCATCTGGGGGGCAATCTACAGGTAACCTTGACAGATACCGTTGGATTTATCCAAGACCTACCGACAGAGTTGGTGTCTAGTTTTAAATCAACCTTGGAAGAAAGCAAGCATGTAGATCTCCTGGTCCATGTCATCGATGCTAGCAATCCTTACCATGAGGAACATGAAAAAACGGTCCTCTCCATCATGAAAGATTTGGAAATGGAGGATATTCCTCGCTTAACCCTTTATAATAAAGCAGATTTGGTGGAGGATTTCACACCTACTCAAACGCCTTATGCATTGATTTCTGCCAAGTCTGAGAATAGTCGCGAACAGCTGCAGGCTTTACTGCTGGATAAGATCAAGGAAATTTTTGAAGTATTTACCCTGCGCGTTCCTTTTTCTAAATCTTACAAGATTCATGATTTAGAAAGTGTTGCGATTCTAGAAGAACGGGACTACCAAGATGACTGTGAGGTCATCACTGGCTACATTGCAGAGAGAAACAAATGGAGATTAGAGGAATTTTATGACTGATATCAAAACGTTAGCCTTCAAGTATGGTGGATATACGAGTCTAGACAAGGTCTATCTGGACCAACTTTTAGCTGGTAGGTCTGAAGAGGAACAACTAGCTCTCATTACACCTCCACCCAGCGTAGTGAATGCCTACTTTGCCGAGCTCTACCAGAAAAAGAGTCCTGAAGCTGCGACGGATTATTTTTCAGAACTCAGTCATGAACTGAATCTCTACAATGCTGAGCCAAGTTTCACCTTTGAAAATAAGCCTTTCATTCGCCTTAATTTATCTGGCAAATCTTTTGGATTTTGCTATGAGAGTGAAGGACTGGGAAGGATTTTCTCTGAAAATGAAGAGGAAATCTCGAATGACTTGCTTTTTGAGATTGCGCAAATTTTCCCTCATCAGTTGGTCTTTGAGGAGTCTGGAAAGATTTACATGAAGGCGATTGGAGAGGAAGAAATTGTCTCTGTGGAAAGTTTGACTCCTCTGACAGACTTGGAAATCTTGGCAGATGGAAGAAAACGACTTAAAGGCTACAGCCAAGAGGATTTACTACAAGAAGCTAGAGCTTTTTCTGGCAAATTTTATTATCGCTCGGAAAACCGCACCGCTATGTTATATATTGATTAATTAGAAAGTAGCAAATGGATATTCAATTTTTAGGAACGGGGGCTGGTCAGCCCTCTAAAGCCCGCAACGTTTCAAGTCTCGCACTGAAACTCTTGGACGAGATTAACGAAGTCTGGCTCTTTGACTGTGGAGAAGGAACGCAAAATCGCATTCTGGAAACCACGATTCGACCACGCAAGGTCAGCAAAATCTTTATTACACACTTGCATGGAGATCATATCTTTGGTTTGCCAGGATTCCTTTCTAGTCGTGCCTTTCAAGCCAATGAAGAACAGACAGATTTGGAAATCTATGGTCCCCAAGGCATCAAATCTTTTGTCTTGACCAGTCTACGAGTGTCAGGTTCACGCTTGCCCTATAAGATTCATTTCCATGAGTTCAACCAAGATTCTCTAGGGAAAATTCTTGAAACCGATAAATTTACAGTTTATGCGGAAGAGTTGGATCACACTATTTTCTGTGTGGGCTACCGTGTCATTCAAAAGGACCTAGAAGGCACTCTGGATGCTGAAAAATTAAAGGCTGCCGGCGTACCATTTGGACCACTCTTTGGAAAAATCAAAAACGGTCAGGATGTCATCCTAGAAGACGGCACCGAGATTAAGGCAGCAGACTATATCTCAGCGCCACGTCCAGGTAAGATTATCACTATCTTGGGTGATACTCGAAAAACTAATGCCAGTGTGCGTCTGGCTGTCAATGCAGATGTCCTTGTCCATGAGTCTACTTATGGCAAGGGAGACGAGAAGATTGCTCGTAATCACGGTCACTCCACCAATATGCAGGCTGCTCAGGTAGCGGCAGAAGCGGGAGCCAAACGACTCTTGCTCAACCATATCAGTGCCCGTTTTCTTTCAAAAGATATCAGCCAGCTTAAGAAAGATGCTGCAACGATTTTTGAAAATGTCCATGTGGTTAAAGACTTGGAAGAAGTGGAAATCTAGAATCTCGAGAAAGGAAAAGTATGTCTACTATTCTCATTACGGGTGCTAGCGGGGGTCTAGCCCAAGAAATGGTCAAACTCTTGCCTCAAGACCAACTCATTTTGCTAGGTAGAAATAAGGAAAAATTAGCTCAACTATACGGAAATTATCCTCAGGCAGAATTGATTGAAATTGATATTACCGACGCTCAAGCCTTAGAAGAACTAGTTGCTGAACTCTATCAGCGTTATGGTAAGATTGATGTCTTGATTAACAACGCTGGATATGGGATTTTTGAAGATTTTGACAAGATTTCTAATCAAGATATTCATCAAATGTTTGAAGTCAATTCTTTTGCTTTGATGAATCTGTCTCGTTTGGTTGCTTCTCGTATGAAGGAGATTCGAAAAGGTCATATCATCAATATCGTTAGCATGGCAGGATTGATTGCGACTGCTAAGTCTAGTCTATATTCTGCGACCAAGTTTGCGGCCATTGGTTTTTCAAATGCTCTTCGCCTTGAGCTCATGCCCTATGGTGTCTATGTGACAACTGTTAATCCAGGACCTATCCGTACAGGATTTTTTGACCAGGCAGACCCAGATGGGACCTACCTCAAATCGGTCGACCGTTTTCTATTGGAACCAGATGCTGTCGCTCAAAAGATTGTCAAGACTATAGGTAAAAACAAACGCGAGCTCAATCTCCCAGCCTTGCTGAATCTAGCCCATAAGTTTTATACCCTCTTTCCTAAGTTAGCAGATAAGTTGGCTGGGGAAACTTTTAATTATAAGTGAGAAAGTTGTTCCCTTGAGGAATGGCTTTTTATTTTTTTCGGTTGCTAATTTGTAGAAAAATACCACATGAAAAACAGACAGTTTATAACGATTTAGCCACTTTAAGGTATAATAGTGATAAGAAAGCAGAAAAGAGAGGATAAACTTCGAGTCTAACATAACTGAAAGTATATCTATAGCCGAAGCTTATGAAGTCAAGATAAAATAGGATTAAAAGAACTTGACCTTTTTCAGATTGATTAGACTGTAAATTGGAGTTAGGAATATTCTTAGAATAGATGAAGAAAATAAAAAATGTTAAAACATCTTGACATTTTATCTATTTGGAGTATAATAAAAAATGTAAAGGGCTCTTAACATTGTTTTAACAGATTGGAGGAACAGGACCATGAGAAAAATGGATGAAATGGACAGAGCGATTCAGCTACGTTCTGAGGAATGGGGTTATAAAACTGCTCTATTTGGCTTATGTGGATGGACAGTATTTAATATTTATCAATCTATTACAAAAGGCATTGAACTTGAAATGTTACCATGTCTGATTTTATGTTTATCTATTTCTGTTCAAGGATTTGCACAAACTGCCATAAAACAGAAAATGATTGACGGTGATGAAGATTTCAAAGAACCTAATAAACTTGTTCAAGGAATATTTTTGATTATTGTTATCCTTATCGTAGTTTTGGCGATTGGCATTTATTGTTTTCAGAAAGACTAATGCTGTATGAAAAATAATATCAAACAGTTAAGAAAGTCTGAAGGACTACGTCAGGAAGATATGGCAAGAATATTAGGCGTTAGTCGACAAACCATAATTGCTATAGAGAATGACAAGTACAATCCTACACTTGAACTAGCAATGAAAATTGCAAGATTGCTACGACTACATGTTGAAGAAATTTTCATTTTAGTAGATTAAAGATATCAGATAGCATTTATTCTAATCATCTGATTCGTAATGATAGAGAGTTTTCCAGTTCATGGAAACTCTCTTTTTAAAGCTTAAAAAGAGTCTACTCAATTTTACCCTTGTCCATCAGTATACCTATCGTAAAACTAGTATAAAAATTGCAAATAAACAGCTAAAATAGTATACTAGAACTAGCAATTATGAAAACGTTTTGCTTTTCATTAATTTTAGGAGACAAGACATGGAATTAACAGCCATTTATCATAGACCAGAATCAGAGTATGCTTATCTTTACAAAGAAGGTCGGCTACATATCCGAATTAGAACAAAGAAAAATGATGTCCAGAAGGTTATCTTACACTATGGAGATCCCTTTATTTTCATTGAGGATAAGTATGAAGCCAAGAAAGAAATGACCAAAGTAACCTCAGATGCCCTATTTGACTATTGGCAGGTTACGGTATCAGTTGATTTTGCTCGCATTCAGTATCTCTTTGAACTTCTTGATACAGAAGGTCAGGGTGTCTACTATGGCGATAAGGGTTGTGTAGAATATACTCAGGAAAACTTAGATGCTGATGGAAACGGCTTTAAGCTTCCTTATATTCACGAAATCGACGGATGTCAGGTTCCTAACTGGGTTTCAAATACCGTTTGGTATCAGATTTTCCCAGAACGATTTGCAAATGGAAATCCTAATCTAACTCCAGATGGAGCTCGAGAGTGGGATGCTACCATTGCACCTAACAGGGACGACTTTTTTGGTGGAGATTTACAAGGGATTATCGACCATCTAGACTATCTAAAAGATTTGGGAATCACTGGACTTTATCTATGTCCGATTTTTGAAGCAACAACCAATCATAAGTACGATACGACGGATTATTTTGAAATTGACCGTCACTTTGGAGACAAGGAAGTCTTTCGTAATCTAGTCGATGAAGCTCACAAACGTGGCATCAAGATTATGCTAGATGCTGTTTTCAATCATATCGGCTACCAGTCTGCCCAATGGCAGGATGTTCTAAAAAACGGAGAAAAGTCACCGTATAAAGATTGGTTCCATATCCAAGAATTTCCAGTTACTGAGGATAAACTTCAGAATCCAAGACAACTCCCTTATCATACCTTTGCCTTTGCTAGCTATATGCCTAAGTTGAATACAGCTAATCCGGAGGTTAGGGACTATCTTCTCAGTGTTGCGACCTACTGGATTGAAAATTTTGATATCGATGCTTGGCGCTTGGACGTTGCTAATGAAATTGACCATCAGTTCTGGAGAGATTTCAGAAAGGCAGTTCTCGCTAAAAAGCCTGATCTGTATATTTTAGGTGAAATCTGGCATACCTCACAACCTTGGCTACAAGGGGACGAGTTCCATGCGGTCATGAATTACCCGCTCTCTGAAAGTATCAAGGATTATTTCTTGCGTCAGCGTAAAAAGACAGAGCAGTTTATTTCAGAAATCAACAGCCAGTCTATGTACTACAAGCAACAAATCTCAGAGGTGATGTTTAACCTTTTAGATTCTCATGATACAGAGCGAATCCTTACAACTGCCAAAGGAAATATCCAGCATGTCAAGGCTGCCCTGACTTTCCTCTATCTTCAAAAAGGGACCCCTTGTATCTATTACGGAACAGAGCTAGCACTAATTGGTGGACCAGACCCTGATTGCCGTCGTGTCATGCCCTGGGACCGTGTATCTGAAGACAATGACATGCTGAATTTTATGAAGAAATTAATCAAGATTCGTAAGGACGTTGCAAGGATTATTCAGCATGGAAATTATTGCTTGGAAGAAGTGAAACCAGATGTTCTTGCCTTGAGCTGGAACTACCAAGGAAAAGAAGTTCAGGCAATCTTTAATCAGTCTTCTGAGAATTTTGTTTTAGAAAGAGACTTTGTTGATTTAGCTAGTCATTGCCATCTTAAAGATGGACAACAAGTTATCTTGCCTGATGGTTTTGTAGTTTATATGATAGACTAGCATGGTTCATTGGAGTATTATGTCATATCAGTGAAAAATAATTTAGAAGGTTGTTTCTATAAAGGAGCGACCTTTTATTTTGTATATGATTTAGTAATTCTGTCAAATAATACCTCAATACAGTTTTTTATATCCATTATTTTCTACTAATTTTAGTAATCATAGTCTGAAGTATGCTTTTTTCGAGAAACTATTGATGTATCTATTGTAATTGTATAAAATATGAATGAAGATGATGACTCATGAAAATAAAGAGCAAGGATGGGCGAACATATTGATTGATAGTCGAGTAAGAGAATTCAACCAAAACTGGCATTTTAAACTCAATGCCAATGCAAAAGACGCTATCAAACCAGATGCCGATGTATCAAGCTGGAAGAAATTAGACCTTCCTCATGACTGGAGTATTTACAATGACTTCGACCATGATTCTCCTGCCCAAAACGAAGGTGGGCAACTCAATGGTGGTGATGCTTGGTATCGTAAGACCTTTAAACTTGATGAAGAAGACCTCAATAAGAATGTTCGTATCACATTTGATGGAATTTATATGGATTCTCAGGTCTATGTCAATGGTCAGCTAGTAGGTCACTATCCAAATGGTTATAACCAATTCTCATATGACATTACTGACTATCTCCATAAAGACGGTCGCGAGAATGTCGTAGCAGTGCATGCCATCAACAAACAACCAAGTAGCCGTTGGTACTCAGGAAGCGGGATTTACCGTGATGTTACCCTTCAAGTCACAGATAAGGTCCATACTGAGAAAAATGGAACAACTATCTTAACTCCAGACCTTGAAAAACAACAAAATGGTAAGGTAGATACTCATGTAACAAGTAAGATCGTCAATACTGATGATAAAGATCATGAAATTCTTGCTGAGTATCAAATCATTGAACGTAATGGTCAAGCTGTAACGGATCTAGTTCGTACCGCTAGTCAAGTCTTGAAAGCTCATCAATCAACAAGTTTAAATGCTATTTTACAAGTTGATAAACCAAAACTTTGGACAGTTAATAGCGACAAACCAGCTCTTTACGAATTGGTGACACGTGTTTATCGTGATGGTCAATTGGTCGATGCTAAGAAGGACTTGTTTGGTTACCGTTACTACAACTGGACACCAAATGAAGGCTTCTCTTTGAATGGTGAACGCATTAAATTCCATGGAGTTTCTCTTCACCATGACCATGGAGCTCTTGGAGCTGAAGAAAACTATAAGGCAGAATACCGTCGTCTGAAACAAATGAAGGATATGGGTGTGAACTCTATCCGTACAACCCACAACCCAGCTAGTGAGCAAACTTTACAGATCGCTGCTGAGCTTGGTTTATTGGTCCAAGAAGAAGCTTTCGATACTTGGTATGGTGGTAAGAAACAGTATGACTATGGTCGCTTCTTTGATAAAGATGCTACTCACCCAGACGCTAAAAAAGGTGAAAAATGGTCTGATTTTGACCTTCGTACCATGGTTGAACGAGGAAAGAACAACCCTGCTATCGTCATGTGGTCTATCGGTAATGAAATCGGTGAAGCAGATGGGAAACCTCGTTCTCTAGCAACTGTTAAACGTTTGGTTCAAGTTATTAAGGCTGTTGATAAGACACGCTATGTCACTATGGGAGCAGATAAGTTCCGCTTTGGTGATGGTAGTGGTGACCATGAAAAGATTGCCAATGAACTTGATGCCGTTGGTTTTAACTACTCAGAAGACAACTACAAGAAACTTCGTGCGAAACATCCAAATTGGTTGATTTACGGATCTGAAACTTCCTCAGCTACTCGTACACGTGGAAGTTATTTCCGTCCAGAACGTGAATTGGTCCACAGCAATCAGGCTTACCGTAATTACGAGCAATCAGACTACGGTAATGACCGTGTTGGTTGGGGTAAAACAGCAACAGCATCTTGGACTTTTGACCGTGATAATGCGGGTTATGCAGGTCAGTTCATCTGGACAGGTACGGACTATATCGGTGAACCGACTCCATGGCACAACCAAAACCAAACTCCAGTTAAGAGTTCTTACTTTGGTATCGTAGATACAGCTGGTATTCCAAAGAATGATTACTACTTGTACCAAAGCCAATGGGTTTCTGCTGAGAAGAAACCAATGGTTCACTTGCTTCCTCACTGGAACTGGGAAAATCCTACCCTAAAAGAGAATGTAGCGGATGCAGATGGTAATATTCCAGTCCGTGCCTATTCTAATGCGGCAAGTGTAGAACTATTCTTGAATGGTAATACTCTAGGCAAGAAGACATTTACTAAAAAACAAACAAGTGATGGACGTACTTACCAAGAAGGTGCCAATGCAAATGAACTTTACCTTGAGTGGAAGGTTGCTTATCAACCTGGAACATTGGAAGCAGTAGCTCGTGATGAGGCTGGTAATGAAATTGCTCGTGATAAGGTTACGACTGCTGGTGAGCCTGCAGGTGTTCGCTTAGTCAAAGAAGAAAATGCTATCGCAGCTGACGGAAAAGACCTCACTTATATCTATTACGAAATTGTTGACAGTAAAGGTAACGTAGTTCCTACAGCCAATAATCTTGTTCGCTTCCAGTTGCATGGACAAGGTCAGATTGTCGGTGTGGATAACGGGGAACAAGCCAGCCGTGAACGTTACAAAGAACAAGCAGATGGTTCATGGATTCGCAAAGCCTTTAATGGTAAGGGTGTTGTGATTGTCAAATCAACTGAGCAAGCAGGTAAATTCACCTTGACTGCTCACTCTGATTTCTTGAAATCTGGTCAAACAACTATCTTCACAGGTAAGAAAGACCAAGAGGAAAAAACTGTTTTAGGTACAGAGGTTCCTAAAGTTCGTACAGTAATCGGTCAAGCAGCGAAAATGCCTTCAAAAATAGGATTTATCTACAGTGATGGCAGCCGTGCAAAAGTTCCAGTAGAATGGTCCGCAGTTGATGTCAACCAACCTGGTATTTTTACTGTTAAAGGTGTGGCAGAAGGAAGAGATGTAGAAGCGCGTGTTGAAGTCTTGGCACTCGAAGCAGAATTACCTGTAGTTAAGAGAATTACACCAAGTGCAGATCTGAGTACGGTTGATCCATCTGTTACCTATGTATTGTCAGATGGTACTCTAGGAAGCTATGACGTTGATAGGTGGGAAGTTGCAGCTGAAGATCAAGCTAAATTAACTATCCCAGGCTCTCGTATCCAAGCCAAAGGAATTTCAGGTGATGATGAAATCGCTGCAACCTTTGTAGTCGCAGAAGGTCAAGCAGCTTCACCAGTAGTACCGACTGTAACTGTTGCAGACCAGCCTGTAGAAGGGCTCTCAACTGATCAACCGGTCCTATACCATAAACTTGCTTATGGAGCTACTTTGCCTGAAGCCAAAGCTTTAGCTGAAAATGCGCAAGTTACTGTTATTCAAGCTAACGAAGCAAATGGTATGCGTGCTAGTATTTATGTTCAACCAAATGATGGTGGAGCACTTCAGACTTATGCTATCCAATTCTTACAAGAAGCTCCTCAGATTGAACGTTTAAGCCTAGAAGTTGAAAATGCAGACGCACTGAAAGAAGACCAAACAGTTGGTATCAAAGTCTTGGCTCATTATCAAGATGGAACTCAGGCCGTATTAAAAGCTGACAAGGTAACCTTCTCAACATCAGGTGAAGGAGACGTAGCTGTTCGTAAAGGTATGCTTGAATTGCATAAACCTGGTCAAGTAACTTTGAAAGCTCAATTTGAAGGAGCTGAAGGTCAGATTGACTTGAACATTCAGGCAAATACTGAAAATAAAGTTGTCCAGGCCATTCGTCCAATAAGTGTCGTGACAGGTTTGAACCAAGAACCAAGTCTACCTGATACAGTAACTGTAGAGTACGATAAAGGATTTCCAAAAGTTCACAAGGTAACTTGGCAAGCAGTTGCTAAGGAAGACCTTGCTAAATACCATAGCTTTGATGTTCTTGGTAAAGTAGAAGGAATTGAGAACGAAGCTCATGCTAAAGTTTCTGTAGAAAGTATCATTGCAGTCGAAGAAGTGACTACAACAACTCCAGTTTCAGAAGCTCCTCAATTACCAGAAAGTGTTCGTACTTACCATTCAAATGGACAAGTATCATCAGCTAAAGTGACTTGGGATGCTATTGATCCAAGCCAGTATGCACAAGAAGGTAGCTTTACAGTGACAGGACATGTGGAAGGTACTCAGTTACCAACAAAACTTCATGTTCGTGTATCTGCTCAGACAGAAACTGGTGCAAATATTTCTGATCAGTGGACAGGTTCAGAGTTGCCACTTGCCTTTGCATCAGACTCAAATCCAAGTGACTCAGTAGCCAATGTCAATGACAAACTTATCTCATTTAATGATCAACCGGCAAACCGCTGGACAAACTGGAAACGTACAAGTGAAGCATCGGTCGGAATCCTATTTGGTGATTCTGGTATCCTGTCTAAACGTTCGGTTGACAATCTCAATGTTGCCTTCCACGAAGACCACGGTGTTGGTGCACCTAAGTCTTATGTCATCGAATACTATGTAGGAAAAGATGTTCCAACAGTTCCTAAAAATCCAAGCTTTGTAGCCAGTGAAGACCACGTCTTTAACGATGACAATAATTGGAAACAAGTGACAAATCTTAAAGCTCCAGATCAAGTGAGAGCTGGAGAAATGACTCACTTTAGTTTTGATAAAGTCAATACCTATGCGGTTCGTATCCGTATGTTTAGACCAGATGGTAAATGGGGTACTTCCATTACAGAAATTCAAATCTTCTCTAAACAAGTAGCTGCAGCTAAGAAAGCTCAAGCTCAAATCCAAGTAGATGGAAAAGATTTGCCAAACTTTAACCCTGGCTTGACTGACTATTATCTAGAAGCTAAAGAAGACCAAGCACCAACTGTAACAGCAAGTGTATCAGATAATGGTATTGCTACAGTGATTCCAAGCGTGCGTGAAGGAGATCCAGTTCGTGTTGTCGTTAAGGCTGAAAACGGAGATATTCTAGGTGAATACCGTCTCCACTTTACAAATGATAAAGACTTGCTAGCAAGTAAACCTGTTGTTGCTGTGAAATCATCACGCTTGGTTGCTAAGGGCCATACTCTTGAGTTACCTGCGAAAGTCGCTGTTTACTTCACAGGTAAAGATGGCTATGAAGTCAAAGACTTGGCAGTTGAATGGGATGAAGTTCCAGCTGAAAATCTAGCGAATGCAGGTGAATTTACAGTTCGTGGTCGCGTTTTAGGTACTGATTTAACTGCTGAAGTAGCAGTACGTGTGACTGATAAACTCGGTGAAAACCTATCAGATAACCCTGATTTCGATGATGATAGCAACCGCTCATTTGCTTCTGCAACTAACGATATTGATCCAAACTCTCATGACCGTGTGGACTATGTTAACGATGGTTCTGATGATGAAACCCGTCGTTGGACCAACTGGTCTCCAACTCCATCTGATAATCCAGAGGTTTCAGTAGGGGTTATCTTTAGAGAAGCTGGCAAGATTGTTGAACGTACAGTCGCTGAAGGAAGCATTCGATTCTTCTCAGATGGTGGTACAGATGCACCTTCTAAACTAGTCTTAGAGCGCTATGTGGGACCAGAATTTGACTCACCAGAATACTACTCTAACTACCAACCATACGATCCAGAACATCCATTCAACACTCCTTCTAACTGGGAGAAGGTTGAATACCGTGCGGATCAAGAGATTCAAGCAGGTACTGATATCCATGTAACCTTTGCCCCAGTTAAAGCTAAGGCTATGAGATGGCGCATGGATAGAAAAGCTGATACCAAGGGTGTAGCTATTACAGAAATGGCCTTCATTGCTCCAAGTGAGGAACCTAAGGATAGTACAGTTGCAAAACTTCTTGTGGATGGAAAAGAGATTGCTGACTTCTCTGAAGATCGTGTGGATTACCAAGTAACCTACAGTGGAAATCGTCCTCAAGTAACAGTTGAAGCTGGCGAAAACGTAGCAGCAACTATTGTTGATAGTGGAGATGATAAACTTCCAGTCTTGATTCATCTTGTTTCAGAAAGTGGTAAACATATTAAGGAATATCGCATTCAATTGACTAAGGCAGATGCTGAAAGCGCTAAGACAGAACCAGCTGTACACGAAGTACCAGAGTACAAAGATGAGCAGTCGATTGTAGCCCTTGCTATGTCACAAGATAAGACTTATCAAGCACCTGCAAGCCGTCAACATATTCTCCCTGAAACAGGTACTAAGGAAAATGCAACCCTTGCAACAGCAGGTGTTGTGGGAGCGCTTCTTGGACTCTTTGCAATGGGAAAGAAGAAAGACGAAGAATAAAATAATCTGACAGTATTTAGATTATAGAGATTGGACAAGAAAACAATCTCAACTATAAAAAGTGGACAAACTAGTTTCAAGAAACAGAACTAGATCTTGTCCGCTTTTTTTATGTTTTATATTTAGGGCTTAACTTTCTTTCTATTATTAAAAGAGTTATAATAAGGGTGAAATAAGGGGTAGGAAAGGAGGAGATAAGATGTCCTATATTGAAATGAAACATAGCTATAAGAGGTATCATACTGGAGATACAGAAATCATAGCCAATCGAGATGTGAGTTTCGAGATTGAAAAGGGAGAACTAGTCATTATCCTTGGTTCGTCTGGAGCAGGAAAGTCAACCGTTTTAAATATTCTAGGTGGAATGGATACCAATGATGAAGGACAAGTTTGGATTGACGGAATCAATATCTCGGATTTCACTTCTCATCAGAGAACCAACTATCGTAGAAATGACGTTGGTTTTGTCTTTCAGTTTTATAACTTGGTTGCTAACTTGACTGCTAAAGAAAATGTCGAGTTGGCATCAGAAATTGTCTTAGATGCCTTAGATCCTGAGCAAGTTCTAAAGGATGTAGGTCTAGGCCATCGTCTCAATAATTTTCCAGCTCAGCTATCAGGTGGAGAACAACAACGGGTAGCAATAGCTCGAGCTGTGGCTAAAAATCCCAAAATTCTCCTCTGTGATGAGCCAACGGGAGCTTTGGACTACCAGACTGGTAAGCAGGTTTTAAAGATTCTTCAAGAAATGTCATGTAAGAAGGGCGCTACCGTTGTCATCGTGACCCACAATGCTTCCCTAGCTCCTATAGCTGATCGGGTGATTCAGATGCATGATGCCAGTGTCAAGAGCGTTGTTATCAATCCTCAACCACAGGATATTGATGATTTGGAGTACTGATATGAAAAGGAAGATATATTGGAAAGACCTGCTCCAGTCTTTCACAGGTTCAAAAGGGCGATTTTTATCCATTCTAACTTTGATGATGTTAGGTTCTTTGGCCCTAGTCGGTCTCAAAGTGGCCAGTCCCAATATGGAGCGAACAGCTTGGACTTTTCTGAAAAATACCAATGCGGCAGATGTGACCGCCATAGGAGATTATGGGCTTGATCAGGCAGACCAGGCAGAATTGCAAACTCTATCAGGAGCAGATGTCGAGTTTGGTTATATGACAGATTTGATTCTGGCAAATAGTGAAGATGCCATACGAATCTTTTCAAATACTGATAAGATTTCAAAATTTCAAGTAACGGAAGGTCGTTTGCCTGAAAAAGAAGATGAATTGGCCTTGGCGGACTTTTGGAAAGATCAATATCAGATTGGTCAAGTCATTTATTTGAGTCAAAAAAAAGGCAGTAATTCTCAATTAAAGCGGGATAGTTATACCATTACAGGCTTTGTCCACTCTCCAGATATTTTTTCAAAATCAGATATGGGGAGTTCAGCCAGTGGTAATGGGAACTTAGTAGCATATGGTGTTGTAACTGAAGAAAATTTTAAGAGCTCTGTTTACACGATTGCCCGCCTGCGTTTTGCTAGCCTAACAGATGTCAATCCTTTCTCTAGTGATTACGAAAAGAAGCTAGAGGAAGAAGAGGAGACTTTAAAGGAACTAGTTGCTGATAATGGTCAAGCTCGACTTGAGAAAATGAAGAAAGACGCTCAAAAATCACTTGATGAAGGAAAGAAGCAACTGGACCAGGTAGAGACCAACCTGGTAGCTGGCAAGAAACGTCTACAAGAAATCGAGACTCAGCTTCAAGGACAAGAAGTACAGTTAAGCCAACTTCCAGAACCACAAAAGAGCCAAGTTTCGAGCCAGATAGAAGAAGCTAAAGAACAATTGAAACAAGAAAAGGAAAAACTAAGTCATGCTGAGTCAGATTTTGCTAGTGAGAAGGCTAAATGGCAGACCAGTCAGGATGAAGTCAATGCTCTGACAGAGCCAACCTATCATGTTTACAATCGAAAAAGCTCTCCTACTGGTCAAGGTTATCTCATGTATAGTAACTCAGCCATGAGTATTCGTGCCGTGGGAAATATCTTTCCAGTTGTTCTCTATGCCGTCGCAGCCATGGTTACCTTTACAACTATGACACGTTTTGTGGATGAGGAAAGGACCAATGCAGGAATCTTTAAAGCTCTAGGCTACCATAGCAAAGACATCATTGCTAAGTTTGTGATTTATGGTCTAGTTGCTGGAACGCTTGGAACTCTTCTAGGAATTCTAATTGGCCATTATGTTTTAGCACCCACAATCTCACATATCATCACCGAGCGTATGATTGTTGGTGAGAATCAACAGTATTTTTACTGGACCTATAGTTGCTTAGCTCTGGGGGTGAGCTTAGTAGCTAGTGTCCTACCTGCCTACCTTGTATCTCGCAGAGACTTACATGAAGAAACGGCGCAATTATTACTCCCTAAGCCACCAGTCAAGGGATCTAAAATTCTCTTAGAGCGCATCACATTTATTTGGTCACGCTTGAGTTTTACTCAGAAGGTAACAGCCCGCAACATTTTCCGTTACAAACAACGCATGCTGATGACCATTTTTGGAGTTGCTGGTTCAGTAGCTCTTCTCTTTGCAGGGCTTGGTATTCAATCCTCTGTGGTTGGAGTGGCTAGTAGACAGTTTAATGATTTACAACAGTATCAGATGATTCTCTCTGTCAATTCTAGTGCTTCAAATTCAGATAAGGTTGAACTAGAAGAAAAATTGCAGAGTGATGACGTAGAGAATTATCGTTTAATATACTCAAAGCAGATTGAGGAAAAATATCCTGGCAAGGCAGGTATTCAAACCGTGACCATCATGGTAACGGATCAAGATGACCTAGCTCCCTTTGTTCAATTAGAAAAAAATGGAGAAAAGTTAAGCTTGTCTAACGGAGTTGTCTTGACAGAAAAATTGGCCCAGTTGGCAGGAGTTTCCGTTGGTGACAACTTTACAATAGATGGAAAAACTTTTAAAGTAGGTGGCATCACCGAGCACTATGTAGGCCATTTTGTTTATATGAATCAGGCGATCTATGAGAGAATTTATGGTCAATCTCCTAAGATGAATACCTATCTAGTCCAACTTAAGGATAAAAGTGAAGGCAATACTGAAAGAGTTGCAGGAGAATTTATGGAGCAGGCAGCTGTCAATGGCCTCGTTCAAAATGCTTCAACCATTCAGCTATTTGAAAGTTTCGCCAGTTCCCTTAACCAAACAATGGCAATTTTGGTACTGGTATCGGTGCTTTTAGCTATTGTGATTCTCTATAATCTGACAAATATCAATGTTGCTGAACGGATTCGTGAACTTTCCACCATCAAGGTCCTTGGTTTTCACAATCAAGAAGTGACCCTTTACATCTATCGGGAAACTATCATATTGTCAGTGGTTGGAGTTATTTTAGGATTAGTCACAGGTTACTATCTCCATCAATTTTTAATCCAGATGATTGCTCCTGGCAGCTTCCGCTTTCAACCAAAAGTAGGTTGGGAAGTGTATCTAATCCCAGTTCTAGCAGTTAGTGTCATTCTGATTATCCTTGGATTTTTTGTAAATCATTATCTGAGAAAGATTGATATGCTAGAAGCCCTCAAGTCGGTAGAATAGGTTTATCATAACAAAAAACAAATAAGAAAGCCCTTTGTGGCTTTTTTATTTTCATAAAAATGGTAAAATAGTAAGAGTAGAAATGGAGTTCTAGATATGAAACGAATTGATCAATTTGAAAATAAGAAAGTATTAGTCCTAGGTTTAGCCAAATCAGGTGAGTCTGCAGCTCGTCTCTTGGACAAGTTGGGTGCCATTGTAACAGTTAATGATGGCAAGCCTTTTGAGGAAAATCCAGCTGCTCAAAGCCTTTTGGAAGATGGTATCAAGGTTGTAACTGGTGGTCATCCCTTGGAATTGTTGGATGAAGATTTTGCCCTCATGGTGAAAAACCCTGGTATTCCTTATAGAAACCCTATGATTGAAAAAGCTCTAGAAAAAGGCATTCCAGTCTTGACAGAGGTTGAGTTGGCCTATTTGATTTCTGATGCACCAATCGTCGGTATTACTGGTTCAAATGGTAAGACAACGACCACAACCATGATTGGTGAAGTTCTGACTGCTGCAGGACAAAATGGACTCTTATCAGGTAACATCGGTTATCCTGCTAGTCAGGTTGCTCAAACTGCAACAGATAAGGATACCCTTGTCATGGAACTTTCTTCTTTCCAATTAATGGGAATCCAGGAATTCCATCCTGAAATTGCTGTTATCACCAACCTGATGCCAACACATATTGACTATCACGGTTCTTTTGAGGACTATGTGGCAGCCAAGTGGAATATCCAAAGCAATATGACAGCAGCTGATTACCTAGTATTGAACTTCAACCAGGAATTAGCTAAAGAACTTGCTACAAAGACAAACGCGGCTGTAGTACCATTCTCAACACTTGAAAAGGTTGACGGAGCCTATCTTGAAGATGGTCTTCTCTACTTCCGTGGTGAAAAAGTCATGGCAGCTGATGAAATCGGTGTTCCAGGTAGCCACAATGTGGAAAATGCTCTTGCAACCATTGCCGTTGCTAAACTGCGTGGCGTTGATAATGAAACCATCAAGGAAACCTTGTCAGCCTTTGGTGGTGTGAAGCACCGTCTCCAGTTTGTAGACCAAATCAATGGCGTTAAATTCTATAACGATAGTAAGTCAACCAATATTTTAGCAACTCAAAAAGCCTTGTCAGGATTTGATAATAGCAAGGTTATCTTGATTGCTGGTGGGTTGGACCGTGGCAATGAGTTTGACGAATTGGTTCCTGATATTACTGGACTTAAGAAAATGGTCATCCTCGGTCAATCTGCCGAACGTGTCAAGCGTGCAGCAGATAAAGCTGGTGTGGCTTATGTCGACGCGACTGATATTGCAGATGCGACTCGTAAGGCTTATGAACTTGCGGAAGAGGGAGATGTTGTTCTCCTCAGTCCTGCCAATGCGAGCTGGGATATGTATGCTAACTTTGAAGTACGTGGAGATCTTTTCATCGACACTGTAGCGGAGTTAAAGGGATAATATGAAAAAAATAGTATTTACTGGTGGGGGAACGGTTGGACACGTTACCCTCAACCTTTTGTTAATGCCTAAGTTCATCGAAGATGGCTGGGAAGTTCACTATATTGGTGATAAAAATGGGATTGAGCATCATGAAATTCTCAAGTCAGGTTTAGATATTACCTTCCATTCGATTGCAACAGGGAAATTACGTCGATATTTCTCATGGCAAAATATGGTTGACGTCTTTAAGGTTGCTTTTGGAATTCTTCAATCGCTCTTTATCATGCTTCGAGTTCGTCCACAAGCCCTCTTTTCTAAGGGTGGATTTGTATCTGTTCCGCCTGTTATCGCAGCGCGAGTATGCAGAGTACCAGTCTTCATCCACGAGTCTGATCTCTCTATGGGATTGGCCAATAAAATTGCCTATAAGTTTGCGACTAAGATGTACTCTACTTTCGAGCAAGCGTCTAGTCTCACTAAGGTAGAACATGTAGGAGCTGTGACCAAGGTTTCTGGTCCAGTTATGGAAGAACCTGAAGAAATGGTGGATATCCGAACTTCTTTCAATGATAAGCTACCAACTCTTCTTTTCGTCGGAGGTTCTGCTGGGGCGCGTGTCTTTAACCAACTAGTAACAGACCACAAGGAAGAGCTGACTAGTCGCTATAATATCATTAACCTGACAGGTGATGCTAGTTTAAATGAACTAAGTTCAAACCTCTACCGTGTTGACTATGCGACGGAACTCTATCAACCACTCATGAATATGGCTGATGTGGTCATCACTCGTGGTGGTGCCAATACGATTTTTGAACTCCTTGCTATGGCTAAATTGCACGTCATTGTGCCACTGGGTCGTGAAGCCAGCCGCGGAGATCAGATTGAAAATGCAGCCTATTTTGTGAAGAAAGGCTATGCTGAGGAGTTGCAAGAGAGCGATTTGACTTTGTCAACTTTAGAAGAAAAAGTAAATCAACTCTTGACCAACAAAGAGATTTACCAAAACAAGATGAAGAATTCTCAGGAATTAAAATCTGTGGCAGATTTTTATGAGTTACTAAAAAAAGATTTATCATAAGGAAAATTGATGTCAAAGGATAAAAAGAATCAGCACACTCAAGGCAAGGAATTGTCAGAGTGGCAAAAACGAAATCAAGAATATCTTCAAAAAAAAGCTGAAGAAGAGGCGAAACGTGCCGAAGAAGAAGCACGTGAAAAAGAAGAACAAGTATCAGAGTCTTCTGAAAGCGCTCAAGAAGTGTCAGAATGGCAAAAACAACACCAGGAGTATTTGAGTAAAAGAACGGAAGAAAACTCTACGAGTTCTGAAGAAGTGGACGAAGAATCCGAAAAATCTGAAGAGAAGGATTCGGATACTAGCGATGAGACTTCAAATGAAGAGAAAGATTCGGAGGAAACTCCTCAAGAAGACTCTAAGAGTCAGGATCAAGTAGAGAAAGAAAAAGCTGACGAAAAGGTTAAGAAACAGAAAAAGGTAAAAACCAAGAGTAAACCTCCAAAACCGGCCATTCCTTCTATACATATCTGGCGAGCAGTTACGATCCTCGTCCCTAGTTTTATAATCTTATTCTTGTCTATTTATCTACTAAGTCCTCTAGCTACAATGAAACATATTGAAGTTACAGGGACGGTTCAGACAAGTGCAGACCAAGTCAAAGAAGCTTCTGGCATTCGTGACAGTGACTATACAATCAGCTTGCTCTTAAATAAAGATAAGCATGCGGAAATGGTCAAATCAAATCACTGGATTGAATCGGCTAAGATAACTTATCAATTTCCAGTTCACTTCACCATTGAAGTGAAGGAATTTGAGATTGCGGCCTACTCTGTTTCTGGAGATAGCTATTACCCAATCTTATCTAGTGGAAGCATTGAATCAACTGCCGTTAGTTCTGACAACTTACCTGAGAAATACATATCTGTTTTATTTAACGATGAGGAACAGATTAAAACCCTAATTTCTCAGCTAAATGAAGTTAGTCCAGAAATTAAGCAAGAGATTGAGAAGATTGAACTTGCACCAAGCAAGGTAACAAGTGACCTTCTAAAGATTACCATGTATGATACAGACGAGATTTTGGTGCCATTATCAGAACTAGGTAAGAAATTACCTTACTATAGTAAGATAAAACCACAGTTGACAGTTCCTAGCGGAATTGACATGGAGGTCGGTATCTATAGCTATAGTCTAGTGGATAAGGCTCTGGATGACGAAAGAGTCAAAGCCAAAGAAGAGGAAAAGAAGAAGCAGGAAGAAGAGAAGAAAAAACAAGCTGAGCAAGGAAATCAAGATCAAACAACACAGACGACTCAAACAACACAGAGTCGCTAAGTTTCAGATGATTCGTCCAGTTACTTGTTTTTACTTGACAAGTACCGCTTTAAATAATAGAATAGTAAAAAACCTTTAAAGCAGTCCAGAGAGGCAGCTAAGGTTAGACGGTGAAAGGGTGTAGACTACCCATTTTTCGTGGAACCTTGCTGTAGGCAGGTTCCTTTTTTCATGCTCTCTAGCTTACAAAGGTAAAAGGAGAAAAGTATGCGCGAAGCTCGTCCAGTCATTGCTCTTGATTTTCCTAGTTTTGAGGCAGTCAAGCAGTTTTTAGCTCTTTTTCCAGCAGGAGAGAGCCTCTATCTAAAGGTAGGTATGGAACTCTATTACGCTACAGGACCTGAGATTGTTTCTTATCTGAAAGGTTTGGGACATAGTGTCTTTCTGGATCTTAAACTCCATGATATTCCAAATACAGTCAAATCAGCCATGAAGGTCTTGTCTCATCTGGGCGTTGATATGACCAATGTTCATGCAGCAGGTGGCGTTGAGATGATGAAGGCTGCGCGTGAAGGCTTTGGGAAAGAAGCCAAATTGATTGCTGTCACTCAGTTAACTTCAACCTCTGAGGAACAAATGAGAGAGTTTCAAAATATCCAAACCAGTCTTCAAGAATCTGTCATTCATTATGCTAAGAAAACCGCTGAAGCGGGATTAGATGGTGTGGTTTGTTCAGCTCAAGAAGTAAAACTCATCAAAGAAGCTACCAGTCCAGACTTTATTTGCCTGACACCCGGCATTCGTCCATCAGGCGCTGCAGTAGGAGACCAAAAACGAGTCATGACACCAGCAGATGCTTATCATATTGGTAGTGACTATATCGTTGTTGGACGCCCAATCACTCAAGCCACTGATCCAGTAGCAGCTTATCATGCTATCAAGGATGAATGGACACAAGACTGGAAATAAGAATATAGTTTAAAATACAAAGGAGAATCCCATGACACTTGCTAAAGACATTGCTAGCCATCTATTGAAAATTCAAGCCGTTTACCTCAAACCAGAAGAGCCCTTCACTTGGGCATCAGGTATCAAGTCACCAATTTATACGGACAACCGTGTGACGCTTGCCTACCCAGAAACTCGAACTTTGATTGAGAATGGTTTTGTAGAAGCCATCAAGTCAGAATTCCCAGAGGTAGAAGTGATTGCAGGAACAGCGACTGCGGGTATCCCACACGGTGCCATCATCGCTGACAAGATGAATCTGCCATTTGCTTATATCCGTAGCAAACCAAAAGACCACGGAGCAGGAAACCAAATCGAAGGCCGTGTAGCCCAAGGTCAAAAAATGGTCGTTGTGGAAGATTTGATTTCAACTGGTGGTTCGGTTCTTGAAGCTGTTGCAGCTGCCAAACGTGAAGGAGCGGATGTTCTTGGAGTTGTGGCTATCTTCAGCTATCAATTACCAAAAGCAGATAAAAACTTTGCAGATGCTGGTGTCAAACTGGTGACTCTTTCAAACTACAGTGAGCTTATCCACCTAGCCCAAGAAGAAGGCTACATCACACCAGAAGGACTTGCTCTCCTCAAACGCTTTAAAGAAGACCAAGAAAATTGGCAAAATGCTTAAGGTATATAAAAATCAGGTAACCCTTAGGGTTACCTGATTTCTTTTTGTTACATTTATTAGATGTTAGTCAACTTTTCCACCTTCAACAACTAGGTCATCTGCTTTAGCAGCATCACCGTAAGTTGGGTGAAGTGTTTTTTCATAAGCCTTGTGGAAGAAGTTTTCTTTGCCTAATTTTTCGATTTCTTGGTTGATGTAGTCAAGCAGTTCTTGGTTACCTTTTTGAACTGCGGGTGCAATGGTATCTGGGTTACCTAGAGAAGAAATTCCTACCTCATATCCTTTATTTTCAAGTGCCCAAGCTAGAACTTCAGTATTGTCAGTAGAGAAGGCATCTCCACGTCCATCAAGAAGGGCTTGGTAGGCATCGCTATATTGATCGTATTTTTGGAGTTTTACTTCTGGGTGATTTTTCTCAAAGTAAGTTTCAGCAGTCGTTCCTTTTGTAACAATCAAGGTTTTGCCTTCAAGTTCTTTAACGTCCTTGATGACTTTATCTTTTGGTGACACAACACCGAGAGAAACTTTCATGTAAGGAAGGGCAAAGTCAACTTGTTTCTTACGTTCGTCAGTAACTGTGAAGTTGGCAAGGGTGATATCAACCTTGTTAGAAATCAAGTATTCAGCACGGTTGGCAGCATCAACAGAAACGTATTTGACCTTTACACCAAGGTCTTGTGCTAATTGGTTACCTAGTTCGATATCATAACCTTGGTAAGAACCGTCGTTGTCAACATAACCAAATGGTTTTTTGTCTCCAAATACCGCGATTCGAAGTTCACCACTTTTCTTAATTTCATCAATAGTACGAGCTTTGGCAGTTGCCTTTGTAGATGAAGCATCAGAGCTTCCTCCTGAACTACAAGCTGTGACGAAGATAAGCGCAAATGCTAGAGCAAAAACAGTTAGAATTGGTTTAAGTAGTTTCATAATAATCTCCTTTGTTGATTATAGATATGAGCCAAACTGGCTAAAGTCAAAGACGTTTAAAAATTCTTGTGCTCGTTTCGTTTGTGGATTTGTGAAGAATTCTTGAGCAGTTCCTTCTTCAGCAATTTTTCCTTGGTCTAGAAAGATAATGCGGTCCGCAATAGCTTGGGCAAACTGCATTTCGTGGGTTACCAGAATCATGGTACGACCTTCTTGGGCCAAGTCATTGATGAGTTCTAGAACCTCACGTACCATTTCTGGATCCAGTGAAGCAGTTACTTCGTCAAAGAGGATAATTTCTGGATGCATGAGAAGTGCACGAACGATGGCTACCCGTTGCTTTTGTCCACCAGATAATTGACGAGCAAAGCTATGTTTTTTATCTAGAAGTCCGACACGTTCCAGTAGTTGCAGAGCTTCTTCAGTGACTTCTTTTTTGTCTCTCCCCTGAGCCTTGATAGGTCCTAGGATGAGGTTTTGAAGGACATCTAGGTGAGGAAAGAGTTCATAACTTTGAAAGACCATACCGATCTTTTGGCGAACCAGGTGAAAATCTTTTTTATTTTCAACGATGGACTGACCATCAAGCAGGATATCTCCTCCTTGAATACTTTCTAAACCATTGAGGCAGCGAAGTAGCGTACTTTTACCACAACCAGATGGTCCTAGGATGACGACGACTTCTCCCTTTTTAATATCTAGGGAAAGTCCTTGGAGGATTGGATTATCTCCGAAGGATTTTTTTAGTTCCTTGATTTCTAAAATAGTTTCAGACATTTAGTTCCTCCAATGTTTTTCTAGATGAGTAGATAGTTTGGAAATAGGGAAGCAAACTGCGAAATACAAGACTAGGATGGTTCCATATATCCAAAAGGAAGCGGTTGGGATGGTTAAGCGATTGCTATCAATGATTTGTTGTCCAACCTTGGTAACCTCAACAACTCCAATCAAAACAACCAAGGAAGTCGTTTTGATCATACGAGTGACAAGATTGATGGCTTGCGGTAGAAGCCTTCTCAAAACTTGAGGGATAATGATATGGTAGTAGAGTTGCACTTTAGTTAAGCCAAGCGCTTGTCCGCTCTCAAACTGATGTTTAGGCAAGGAAGTGATAGCGCCACGAACCAAGTCACCCATCTCAGCTGTTCCCCAGAGGGTGAAAACGATAATAGCAGAAGTCTCCCCAGAGATATTGATATTAAAGTTTCGAGCTAAGCCAAAGTAAACGATGAAAAGGAGCACTAGCTGCGGCATAATCCGGATAAATTCTAGATATAAGCGTGTCAATAAGCGAATCACTCTAGAATGAGAGGTCATGATAATTCCCATAACCGTTCCGAAAATCATGGATAAGAAGACAGACAGGATAGAAATCCCAATTGTGACTCCCAATCCCTGTAAAATTCTCAAGAGATTATTTCCCTGAAAGAGTACTTGCATTCCCGAATCCTGCATGACGGAGCCTCCTTTCTATCCAACTAAAGACTAGTGAAATAGGTAGAAGCACGATAAGGTAAGCAACCACCAACATGGCTAGTGCGATATCTGTTTCATAGTAGAGTCCAATCAAATCCTTAGCAACATACATTAGGTCAGCAAGGGCGACTGCCGAAAAGACAGATGTTTCTTTGATGAGGAAAATAACATTTGCGCTAAAGGATGGTAGAGCCACTGCAGTCGCTTGTGGAAGAATCACGTAGCGAAAGACCTGAAAAGGTGTAAGCCCAATGGCTAAACCAATTTCATGCTGGGTTTGACTGACGGCTTCTAGCCCGCTTCGGAAGGATTCTGCCATGTAGGAACCACCTAAGAAAATGAGTCCAACCGTTGCACAGACTTCTGAAGAGAGAACAATCCCTATTCGAGGTAGACCGAAGTAGAGAAAGAAAAGTTGTATCAAAAGGGGTGTATTTCGTGACAATTCTATATAGGCTGTAGCTAATTGTGAGAAAACAGGAACTCGATAATGTCGGATGACGCTGACGATGATCCCCAGCAAAAAAGAACCTAGAATTCCCCAAACTGCAATATGCAAGGTCAGAAAAAAAGCCTTTTGATAGAGTGGTAGATATTGTTCAACAATGGACCAATCCAAAAGTAGAACCTCCTATCTAGGAAAATAATACAGTTATTGTAGCATTAAAACAGAGCTTTGAATAATATGTATTTTTTATCACAATGATAGACAAAATCTATTGGAAAGGGAAATTTTAAAATTTTTAGGAAATTTAGTTGACAAATGTAGATTTTGAGAGTATACTGATAATTGTAATTGACAAATGTAGATTTTGGAGGTGTACTGATGCAGATTTCGGATGCAGAATGGCAGGTCATGAAGATTATCTGGATGCAGGGAGAACAGACTAGTACTGATCTGATAAAAGTATTAGAGAAAAGGTTTAGCTGGTCCAAATCCACGATCCAGACACTCTTGGCTCGTTTGGTGGAGAAAGAATGT
This sequence comes from Streptococcus sp. HMSC062D07, assembly GCF_001814215.1. NCBI lineage: Bacteria > Bacillati > Bacillota > Bacilli > Lactobacillales > Streptococcaceae > Streptococcus > Streptococcus sp. HMSC062D07. Next base: position 119,689 of record NZ_KV815330.1, on the reverse strand, counting down.
TTGACTCGGGAAAAACAGGGCAAGTACTTTGTCTATTCGGCCCTTTTAACGCTAGATGATAGTAGGGGCTTAATGGTTCATGATATCAAAGACAAGCTTTGTTCTCGCAGAATAAAGCTCTTGCTAGCTGATTTGATTGAAGAATGTGATTTTACCCTAGCTGACTTGGAGGGCTTGGAAGAAGTGATTTCAAAGAAAAAAGCAAATGCTGTAACAGAAGTAAAATGTAATTGTATGTAAAGGAGACGCTATGTTAAATCTATTTGTATCTATTGTTGTTTTAGGAATGATTGCTTTTATCCTCTTTTGGTTTTTCAAAAAACCGCAAGAAGATGCTAAGAGAGCCCAACAAAAGAATGGCTATCAGGAGATTCGAGTGGAGGTCATGGGGGGCTACACTCCAGGAACCATTATCCTCAAAAAATCGCAACCTGCTCGCATTATTTTTGATCGAAAAGATCCTTCACCTTGCTTGGACCAAATCGTTTTTCCAGACTTTGGAGTGCATGCAGATCTGCCTATGGGAGACCAATATGTGGTTGAAATCACTCCTGAAGAAGCAGGTGAGTATGGTTTCTCTTGTGGCATGAATATGATGCACGGTAAGATGATTGTAGAATAGGAGAATGATATGACTGAAATTGTAAAAGCAAGTCTTGAAAATGGTGTTCAAAAAATCCGTATCACGGCAGACAAAGGCTACCATCCAGCCCACATTCAACTGCAAAAAGGGATTCCTGCTGAGATTACCTTTCATCGTGTGACACCTTCAAACTGTTATAAAGAGATTCTCTTCGAAGAAGAAGGGATTCTAGAACCGATCGCTCAAGATGAGGAAAAACTCATTCGTTTTACTCCTCAAGACCTGGGTGAGTATGAATTTTCATGCGGCATGAAGATGCAAAAGGGGACCTATACCGTTGTTGAAAAAACTAAAAAGTCTCTAAGTCTTTTACAGCGTTTTTGGATTACTAGTATCTTTACTGTGCCTCTTGTGATTCTCATGATTGGGATGTCTACAGGAGGAATTAGTCACCAAGTCATGCGTTGGGGCACCTTTTTAGCCACAACACCCATTATGCTGGTAGCTGGAGTTCCATATATCAGAAGCGCCTGGGCTAGTTTTAAAAAGCACAATTCCAACATGGATACCTTGGTTGCTCTGGGAACCCTAGTGGCCTATTTCTATAGCTTAGTTGCCCTCTTCACTGGTCTGCCCGTTTACTTTGAAAGTGCTGCATTTATCCTCTTCTTCATTCTTTTGGGAGCAGTTTTTGAGGAAAAAATGCGAAAAAATACTTCGCAGGCAGTCGAAAAATTATTAGACCTACAAGCAAAGACAGCAGAGGTTTTGCGTGATGATGTTTATGTTCAAATACCTCTAGAACAAGTCAAAGTTGGGGATCTCATTCGCGTTCGACCAGGTGAAAAAATTGCCGTTGATGGGACTGTGTTAGAAGGTGAAACGAGTATTGATGAATCAATGGTGACTGGGGAAAGTATTCCAGTCGATAAATCAGTTGGAGATGCTGTCATTGGTTCAACTATCAATAATAGTGGTACGATCATCTTTAGAGCTGAAAAAGTTGGTTCTGAGACTATGCTGGCTCAGATTGTGGACTTTGTGAAGAAAGCGCAAACGAGTCGTGCTCCTATTCAAGATTTGACCGACAAGATTTCAGGGATTTTTGTACCAGCAGTTGTCATTTTAGGACTTCTTACTTTTTGGATCTGGTTTGTTTTCCTTGGAGATAGCTTTGTGACGTCACTTCTCTACGGAGTTGCTGTTTTGATAATTGCCTGTCCTTGTGCACTAGGACTCGCGACACCGACAGCACTCATGGTTGGAACAGGACGAAGTGCCAAGATGGGGATTCTTCTCAAAAATGGTACAGTTTTACAGGAGATCCAAAAAGTCCAAACGGTTGTTTTTGATAAGACAGGAACCTTGACCGAAGGGAAGCCAGTAGTGACAGATGTTATTGGTGATGAAAGAGAAGTGCTAAGTTTGGCTGCTTCACTGGAGGATGTATCTCAACACCCGCTAGCTCAAGCTATTGTTAATCGTGCATCTGAACTAGGAATTAGCCTTTACCCAGTGGAAAACTTCCAAGCCTTGCATGGAAAAGGTGTGACTGGGATTATTAATGGTAAACAAGTCTTGCTTGGGAATGCTAAGCTCTTAGCTGACCTTGCTATTCCACATGATTATCAAGAACGATTTGATTTGCTTGAGAAAGAAGCAAAAACAGTTGTCTTCCTATCCGTAGATGGTGAACTAAAAGGCTTAATTGCCTTGCAGGATGTCCCTAAGGAAAATGCTCGAGAAGCTATTGCTAAATTGAAAAAACGCGGCCTCAGAACGGTTATGCTTACCGGAGATAATGCTGGAGTAGCCCATGCGATTGCAGAGCAAATTGGGATAGAAGAAGTAATCGCAAATGTCTTGCCAGAGGAAAAGGCGCATGAGATTCACAAGCTTCAAAAGAAAGGAAAACTGGCCTTTGTTGGAGATGGTATCAATGATGCGCCGGCCCTAAGTGTAGCTGATGTCGGAATTGCCATGGGTTCTGGAACAGATATTGCCATCGAATCAGCAGACCTTGTCCTTACAACCAACAATTTACTAGGATTGGCACGTGCTTTTGATATGAGTAAGAAGACCTTTAATCGTATTCTACTCAATCTTTTCTGGGCTTCTATCTATAACCTCATTGGTATTCCGATTGCAGCAGGAGTGTTTTCTGGTCTTGGTTTGGTACTCAATCCAGAACTTGCAGGATTGGCCATGGCCTTTAGTTCAGTATCTGTTTTAATCAGCTCTCTCATGCTTAATTTTACTAAAGTCGATTAAAAAGGCGGTCTTAACCGCTTTTTTGCTATTCTAAAACAGATTTTCGAAACGTTTTCAAACTGTACTGTAATAGAGAATGAAAGTTTCTGAGCATATACTTAGAAATCTAAAATCAAATGTGATAAATTAGGATTGTAAATTTACTGAATCGTTTTCAAATAACATATAAAAGCGTTTTTTGTAAATATATGAAATTATTTTGAAGGAGAGTTATCATTATGACTCAAGGGAAAATTACTGCATCTGCAGCAATGCTCAACGTATTGAAAACATGGGGCGTAGATACTATCTACGGTATCCCATCAGGAACACTCAGCTCATTGATGGACGCTTTGGCTGAAGACAAAGATATCCGTTTCTTGCAAGTTCGTCACGAAGAAACAGGTGCTCTTGCAGCGGTTATGCAAGCTAAATTTGGCGGATCTATCGGTGTTGCAGTTGGTTCAGGTGGACCTGGTGCAACTCACTTGATCAACGGTGTTTACGATGCAGCTATGGATAACACTCCATTCCTTGCTATCCTTGGATCACGTCCAGTTAACGAATTGAACATGGATGCCTTCCAAGAATTGAACCAAAACCCAATGTACAACGGTATCGCTGTTTACAACAAACGTGTAGCTTACGCAGAGCAATTACCAAAAGTTATTGACGAAGCTTGCCGTGCTGCCGTTTCTAAAAAAGGTCCAGCTGTCGTTGAAATTCCAGTAAACTTTGGTTTCCAAGAAATCGACGAAAACTCATATTACGGTTCAGGTTCATACGAACGTTCATTCATCGCTCCTGCTTTGAACGAAGTTGAAATTGACAAAGCAGTTGAAATCTTGAACAATGCTGAACGTCCAGTTATCTATGCTGGTTACGGTGGTGTTAAAGCAGGTGAAGTGATTACTGAATTGTCACGTAAAATCAAAGCACCAATCATCACAACTGGTAAAAACTTTGAAGCTTTTGAATGGAACTATGAAGGTTTGACAGGTTCTGCTTACCGTGTTGGTTGGAAACCAGCCAACGAAGTAGTCTTTGAAGCAGACACTGTTCTCTTCCTTGGTTCAAACTTCCCATTTGCTGAAGTTTACGAAGCCTTCAAAAACACTGAAAAATTCATCCAAGTGGATATCGACCCTTACAAACTTGGTAAACGTCATGCCCTAGACGCTTCAATCCTTGGTGATGCAGGTCAAGCAGCGAAAGCAATCCTTGACAAAGTGAATCCAGTTGAATCTACTCCATGGTGGCGTGCAAACGTGAAGAACAACCAAAACTGGCGTGATTACATGAACAAACTCGAAGGTAAAACTGAGGGTGAATTGCAATTGTATCAAGTTTACAATGCAATCAACAAACATGCTGATCAAGACGCTATCTACTCAATCGACGTAGGTGACACTACTCAAACATCTACTCGTCACCTTCACATGACACCTAAGAACATGTGGCGTACATCTCCACTCTTTGCGACAATGGGTATTGCCCTTCCTGGTGGTATCGCTGCTAAGAAAGACAATCCAGATCGCCAAGTATGGAACATCATGGGTGACGGAGCCTTTAACATGTGCTACCCAGACGTTATCACAAACGTTCAATACGACCTTCCAGTTATCAACGTTGTCTTCTCAAATGGTAAATATGCCTTCATCAAGGACAAATACGAAGACACAAACAAACACTTGTTTGGTTGTGACTTCCCTAATGCTGACTATGCGAAAATCGCTGAAGCTCAAGGAGCTGTTGGATTTACAGTTGACCGTATCGAAGACATCGATGCAGTTGTTGCTGAAGCTGTTAAACTCAACAAAGAAGGTAAGACAGTTGTCATCGATGCTCACATCACCCAACACCGTCCACTTCCAGTAGAAGTACTTGAGTTGGATCCAAAACAACACTCAGAAGAAGCTATTAAAGCCTTCAAAGAAAAATACGAAGCTGAAGAGCTTGTACCATTCCGCCTCTTCTTGGAAGAAGAAGGGTTGCAATCACGCGCAATTAAATAATTCCTCTCGTCGAAAATCAAAAAGTAAACTTTGTAGATTTTATGCATTGATTTTCTTAGAGGGAAACTTAAAAGATCGGAGCAATCCGGTCATTTTGTGGAGGACAGTAAATGAATTTAAATCAATTAGATATTATCGTGTCAAATGTTCCCCAAGTCTGTGCTGACTTGGAGCGTATTTTGGATAAAAAGTCAGATTATGTTGATGACAGTTTTGCTCAGTTTACGATTGGCAGTCACTGTCTCATGTTATCTCAAAATCATTTGATTCCTTTGGAAAACTTTCAGTCAGGAATCATTCTTCACATCGAGGTTGAGGACGTAGAACAGAATTACCAGCGATTAAAAGAGATTGGTGTCGAGATTTTACATGGGCCTTGTGAAACGGATTGGGGAACAGAGTCTTTATTAGTTAAAGGTCCTGCTGGTCTAGTGATTGATTTTTATCGTATGAAATAGGTCGCTTAATCATTTGAAGCTAATCATAATGATTCTTAATACAGAATGTGAGAATATGAACTATTGAAAGATCGGAGCAATCCGGTCTTTTTCTTTCATTTCTGTTAAAATAGATTCATCATCATGTTTTAAGGAGAAAAAAGATGCCAACAACCTTCTTTCTATTATTTGGATTAATGATTTTAGGATTTGCTGCCTTCACCTATTTTATGTTTTACTATTTTATATTTAGTAATTATAGAAATGCCAAGAGATGTACCGAAAGAACGGAAGGAGTTATTATCCAATATTCCTATGCTCTTTATAATGGGATTAGTCTCCCAGTTGTTGAATACACTGTTGATGGAAACCAATACAAGGTCGTAGGGCCGAAATTTCTATCTACTATTTCAAATACAATCAGTACTCCCCTAGGTTCAATCGTATCTGATGTCAAAATGGATAATTTTGAAAAAGGTGAAATTCCTCAGGTTTTAAGATACAAAATTTATAGGAACAGTTTCATCTCTTTGACCAAATCACCTTTAGAAGAGTATTTCCCAATGGGTAGTAAGGTTGCTGTTTATTATGACCCTAAAAAACCAAAATATTCTTATGTAGAAAGACCTTTAAAACCAGGTCGTTTTACATGGTTGTTCAAATATTCTGTCTACCTGTTTGTTTTTATGATGATTGCGATGGCATTCTTTACGCTGTTTATTCTTCCAAATCTTATGAACTAAGAGTTTCTGGTAGATTTTTTAAAAGTATGAAATCCATATCGTTACTATTTTTATAAAATCTTCTCCCTACTTTATAAGATAGAAAAAAGAGTTCAATCAGAACTCTTTTTTTGCTATAATGAAGGGAGAAAAATCAGACAGGAGATCAAGATGTCAGAACCGTTATTTTTAAATTCTGTAATGCAAGAAAAAATCTGGGGTGGGACTAAACTACGTGATGAGTTTGGCTACGACATACCAAATGAAAAGATTGGTGAGTATTGGGCAATCTCAGCTCACCCAAATGGTGTGTCTAAGGTAGCCAATGGCCGCTTTGAGGGAATCGACCTAGCTACTTTGTATGCGGAACACCGTGAGTTGTTTGGCAACCGTCCTGAGCCTGTATTTCCACTATTAACCAAAATTCTTGATGCCAATGACTGGCTCAGTGTTCAAGTTCACCCAGATGATGCTTATGGACTAGAGCATGAAGGTGAACTTGGAAAAACAGAGTGCTGGTATATCATCGCAGCAGATGAAGGCTCAGAGATTATCTATGGGCACAATGCTAAGTCAAAAGAAGAACTCCGTCAGCAAATAGAGGATAAGAACTGGGATGCCTTGCTTACAAAAGTACCTGTTAAGGCTGGAGATTTCTTCTATGTACCAAGTGGAACCATGCATGCTATCGGTGCAGGTATCTTAATCCTTGAAACGCAACAGTCTAGTGATACAACTTACCGTGTCTATGACTTTGACCGTAAGGATGATAATGGCAACTTGCGTGAACTTCACCTCGAAAAATCAATCGATGTTTTGAATATTGGTGATCCTGCTAACAGTCGTCCTGTGACTGTCAAAGCAGATGATTTGCGTTCAACTTTACTTGTTTCTAATGATTTCTTTGCTGTTTACAAGTGGGAAATCACAGGAAAAGTTGACTTTGAAAAAACAGCTGATTATAGCTTGTTGAGTGTCTTGGCAGGTCAAGGGAAACTGACTGTAGACGGAAAAGATTATCCAATTAAAAAAGGTAGCCATTTTATCTTGCCGAGTGATGTTGAAGCTTGGACTTTGGAAGGGCAAGGTCTAGAATTGATTGTCAGCCATCCATAAAAAGAAAAGACTTGAGAGATATTCTCAAGTCCTTTTTTTGTATTTACATAAATTGGGCGATAAAGACCACGATGATGATAATTGGAATAATGAAACGAAGAAGGAAGAGCCAGACTTGGAAAAGTCCTTGTTTCCATGGTGTTTTATCAAGATGAAGTTCCTCCATTGCCAGTGTTTTCTTGAAAATATAGCCTGTAAAAAGAGACAAGCAGAGAGCACCGAAAGGCATAAGGAGGTTGGAAACCAAGAAATCCATGGCGTCAAAGAAGGTCTTTCCAAAGATATGGACATCAGCCATCACACCATAGGATAGGGCCGAAGGGATACCAAAGACAAAAGTCAATACCCCTAAAATCATACTCCACTTAGCACGCTTACGATTGTTTTGGTTGGTGATATTTCCAACGTTGATCTCAAGCATGACGACTGAAGAAGTTATCGTCGCAAAGAGGAAAAGCAAGAGAAAGAGAATATAGAAAATAGTACCAAAAGGCATATTGTCAAAGAGTTGTGGCAAAACAATAAAGAGGAGACTTGGTCCACCTTCAGATTGGATATTAAAGGCTGACATAGCAGGGAAAATCGCAAGTCCCGCCATGATAGAAACTGAGATGTTCAAGGCAACGATGGACATTCCTGATTGGATCAGATTGGTTTTCTTGTCTAGGTAGGAAGCGTAAGTCAACATGGCTGTAACTCCAAGGGATAGGGCAAAGAAAGATTGACCCAGTGCATAGAGAAGTCCAGCACTTGTTAGTTTTAAAAAGTCAGGTTTGAGGAAGTAAACGACGCCTTCCATGGCATTTGGCAAGCTAAGAGAACGACCGATAATAATGACAAAGATGATAAAAAGTAGGGGCATCATAACCTTAGAAGCTCTTTCAATTCCTTTTTGAACGCCGTGTGAAACAATGAAAATGTTCAAGAAGATAAAGGCTGCTTGGGCTCCTAAAGCAATAACTGGATTAGAAATGATGGAAGAGAATTGCTGGGCATAATCTCCATTTCCGATTAGGTGGAATAATCTTCCAATCTCGATACCAAGGTATACCAGAATCCAACCCCCAATGACACTATAAAATGAGAGAAGGATGAAAAGAGCAAAGGCACCAATCCAACCAATAAAGTTGTACTTTTGATTGTTTCCAAGTTTGCCAAAGGTTTTGATTGCTGACACGCCAGCGCTTCGACCAAGGGCAAACTCAGCCAGTAGAAGAGGGAAACCAATTAAAATTGTCGAGATAAGAAAGACCAGTAAGAAACCTCCCCCACCATTGGCAGCGGTCATATAAGGGAACTTCCAAACAGCTCCAAGGCCAATAGCAGAACCAGCAGATGCAAGGATGAAACCCAGTTTTGAGCCCCATTGCGATTTTTCAGACATCGTTAAACTCCAATCTATTTTTAAAATAAGAAAAGGCTACTTGAGTTGTCAAATAGCCCTCTCTCAATTGCTCTTTTGAGCTTTTTATTTGATTGATAGACTTGATTATCCTATCATGTTTTCTGAAACCTGTCAAGAAAGCGATTTTCATGTTTTCATAAAAAATATGATAAAATACTTGACTCTGACCTAAGGGAAGGGTGTATACTATCAATGTGAGGAGAAAATCATGTACCATATTAAAGAAGCTGCGCAACTTTCAGGCGTCTCTGTCAAGACCCTGCATCATTACGATAAGATAGGATTCTTGGTTCCTTTAAAGTCGGAAAACGGCTATCGAACCTATAGTCAGGATGATTTGGAACGACTTCAGGTCATTCTTTATTACAAATATCTAGGTTTTTCTTTAGAAAAAATTGCAGAGCTGTTGAAGGAAGAAAAGACGGACTTGTTACCACATTTGGCAAGACAGTTGGACTATTTGACCCAAGAAAGGCAACATCTAGATACCTTGATTTCAACCTTACAAAAAACCATTCAAGAACAAAAAGGAGAAATAAAAATGACCATTCAAGAAAAATTCACTGGATTTAGCTACCAAGACAATCAAAAATACCACCAAGAGGCAGTAGAGAAATATGGGCAAGAAGTCATGGATCAGGCCCTCGAACGCCAAAAAGGTCGTGAAGATGAGTCTACGGCCGCCTTTAACCAAGTTTTTCAATCCTTGGCACAAAACCTTCAAGCTGGTTTACCTGCAACAGCAACCGAAAACCAAGAAGAAGCTGGCAAACTCTTGCAAGCTATTCGTACATATGGATTTGACTGCTCTATGGAAGTCTTCGGTTATATCGGCCAAGGCTATGTCTATAATCCAGAGTTCAAGGAAAACATTGACAAATTTGGACCTGGAACAGCTCAATACACTTCAGATGTTATTGCCCACTATGTTAGAACTCAGACAAAATAAAAATCGGCGGAGTAATCTCTGCCGATTTCTTACTTTAAAGATTAATCATAATGCAGACTTCCTGCCACCCAGCCAGTACAGAGGGCAGAAGTGATGTTAAAGCCACCCGTGTGGGCGTTGATATCTAGGACCTCTCCTGCAAAGTGAAGGCCAGGAACCAGTTTGCTTTCCAGCGTTTTAGGATTGATTTCCTTGAGACTAATACCTCCTTTGGTAACAAAGGATTTAGCAAGGGACATTTTGCCAGTTACGGGAATTTTAAGAACTTTGATAGACTGGACAAGTTGGTCCCGTTCTTTTTCAGTTAGCTGTTTAACTTTTTCAGGGTATCCTTGCACAAAGAATTCTGCTAAGCGTTCTGGCAACAAAGATTTCAAGGCATTTTTTAAGGATTTTTCACGATTTTCTTCTAGAAATGCCACCAAGTCGCTCTCAGAAAGCTGAGGCAAAGTGTCTAAGGAAAGTATCTCACCACCCTTGACAAAGCTTGACATACGCAGGGCAGCAGGGCCTGACAAACCAAAGTGGGTAAAGAGCAAATCATGAGTAATGACGTGCTTGCCATAACTGAGGGTCACATCGTCTAGGGAAATTCCCTGCAAAGCCTTGTGTGGAAAATCTGTCAATAAGGGACTTTCAGCAGCCTCAAGTTCGGTAATGGTGTGTTTGAAATGACGGGCAATCTCGTGACCAAAACCAGTCGAACCAGTCGAAGGATAAGACTTACCACCTGTTGTGACAATGAGTTTATCACAAGTGAAGGTCTGGTCTGCAGACTTAAGGACAAACTGGTCGTCTATCTTTTTAACCGAAACAATCTCTGTTTGAGTGGCGATTTGTCCACCAAGTTCCGTAATTTTCTTCTCCAGAGCCTCGATTATGGTACGAGATTTATCGCTGGCTGGAAAGACACGTCCGTGGTCTTCGACCTTGAGTTTAACACCATTTTCTGTAAAAAAGTTGATGATATCATGGTTGTCAAACTGGGAGAAGACGCTATAAAGAAAGCGCCCATTGCCGGGGATTCCAGCTAGTAGGTCATCTAAAGTGCCGTTGTTGGTTACATTGCAACGACCACCACCAGTTCCAGCTAATTTTTTTCCGGGTTTCCGATTTTTTTCAATGAGAAGGGTTTTCTGCCCGTAAAAGCTACTGGAAATCGTAGCCATCATACCAGCAGGGCCACCTCCGATGACAATAGTATCAAAATGTTTCATAAGAGTATTGTACCATAAAAAAACAAGAGATGATTAGACATCTCTTGTCAGATTTATTAGTTGATTTCGTATCCCATGAGGAGCCCGCCTTCTTCCGCATAGAAACTGCAGAGTCCAGAAGTTGGGATGATTCTAATGTCAGCTTGTGGGTATTTTTCTCGTAAGAGCTCTGAAAGCTGTTGGCAGAATTTGTCATTGCTACGATGAGCCATGACGATACGCCCACCAGCGTAGCCAGCTTTGATTAACTCTTCATAAGCAGCCTGAAGGGATTTTTTAGGACCACGAGCTTTTTGGAGGAGTTCTAAGGTTCCGGTTTCGCTTGCTTCTCCGACCATTCGAATATTTAGGAGCCCGACAACTGTACCGATAAGCTTACTCAATCGACCGTTTTTAACCAGGTTATCCACTTTAGCAAGAACGAACAACAACTTCGTTTTTTCTTGGTAAGTAGTAATCACTTCAACGACTTCTTCAAAAGAAAGTCCTTGGTTGATCAAATCATTAATCTTTTCGACGATTAGGTCAACTTCCCCACCAGCTGATAAGCTATCGATGACATGAATTTGAGTATCAGGGTGTTCTTCGAGATAGATATTCTTAGCTAATTGAGCACTATTGTGGCTACCAGAGAGAGTTCCAGTGATAGTCACTACAAAAATATGTTTTGCACCTTCGAATGCTCGTAAGTAATCATCAGGACTAGGGCAGGCTGATTTTGAAGCTTCAGAAGTCGCATACATAGTTTCCATCATCTTATCGATATCCAGATTGGCATCATCGACAAAGACTTGATCTGCTACCTGAATCTTTAAGGGAACACTGACAAATTCAGTATCAAAAGCAAGGTTTTCCAGCTGGCGATAATCACAACCAGAGTCAGCTACAATCTTCCAAGTCATAGAAATTCTCCATCTTTATCACTTATACATTGACAAAGGTTCTGTCTTTTTTTACAATTATATCATGAAAGCCCTTGAAACAAAAGTAGTACCTCTCTGTTGTCACAAGTAGAAAGAAATTGTTATGTCTGAACGTAAAATATCTGAAAAATCGCTTGAAAACCTTAGAAAATCAAATCAAGAATCTAATTTGCTAACCAGAGAAGCGATTGAAACAGCTCTTTTGCAACTCTTGGAGAAAAAGGAGTTGGCTAAGATTAGCATTTCTGAGTTAGTCAAGCGTGCTGGCGTTTCTCGTGCAGCTTTTTATCGAAATTATGAATCCAAAGAAGAGATTTTAGAAAGTGTCTTTAAACGTAGCGTCCATAACATCATGGAGCAATTGAGTCATTACGATGTTAAAACAGACCTTTATCTTGTATGGGTTCACCTCTTTAGAGAAGCCAAGAAAGAAGCTAAGGTTATTCAGCTTGCCCTAGACTATCACTTAGAAAAAATCTTTGTGCAAGCCATGCAAGAATTTCTAGAAAAATACTATGGGAAGTCAAAAGGTGTCAGTTCTTACCTGCATTCTTTTTGGAGTTCGGCCATCGTATCGGTCTTGCTTAAATGGATCAAGGATGGAATGAAGGTTCCTGCTGAAAAAATCGCAGATCTACGCCTGCCATTTTTCAAAAAATAAAACATGAGGAGAAATGCTATGACAGAAAAAAGACTAGCTTGGGATGAGTATTTTGCTGCTCAAGCTCTATTGATTGCCAATCGCTCAACCTGTAAACGTGCCAAGGTAGGAGCTGTTTTAGTCAAGGATAACAAAGTTATTTCAACAGGCTATAATGGTTCTGTATCAGGAACAGAGCATTGTATAGATCATGACTGTCTGGTGATTGAAGGCCACTGTGTCCGCACTCTTCATGCAGAAGTGAATGCTATCTTACAAGGGTCAGAGCGTGGCGTTCCAAAAGGTTTCACAGCCTATGTCACTCATTTTCCATGCCTTAACTGTACCAAGCAGTTACTACAAGTAGGATGTGAGCGTGTAGTTTATATTAATCAATACCGCATGGACGATTATGCCCAATACCTTTATCAAGAAAAAAAGACAGAATTAACACATTTGCCACTTGAGACAGTTCAAGCAGCTCTCCAAGAGGCTCACCTAATCTAGAAATTATAAAAAAATAAATGGTTTAGAAAGCTTTTTAAACCATTTTTTGATATAATAAGAAGAATAAATTGAAAGAAGGAATTCTGAAAATGGGAAAACTTGAAGTTATTAATCATCCACTGATTCAACACAAATTATCAATCTTGCGTCGCACTGACACTTCTACAAAAGCTTTTCGTGAACTAGTAGACGAGATTGCAATGTTGATGGGATATGAAGTGCTTCGTGATCTTCCACTTGAAGATGTAGAAATCGAAACACCGATCACAAAAACAGTTCAAAAACAGTTGGCTGGTAAAAAATTGGCGATTGTCCCAATCTTGCGTGCAGGTATTGGTATGGTTGATGGACTATTGAGTTTGGTTCCAGCAGCAAAAGTTGGTCACATTGGTATGTACCGTGATGAAGAAACCCTTCAACCAGTAGAATACTTGGTAAAATTACCTGAAGATATTGACCAACGTCAAATTTTTGTAGTTGATCCTATGCTTGCAACAGGTGGATCAGCGATTTTGGCTGTTGACTCCCTCAAAAAACGTGGAGCTTCAAACATCAAGTTTGTCTGCCTTGTATCAGCTCCAGAAGGTGTGAAGGCACTTCAAGCAGCACACCCTGATGTAGAAATCTTTACAGCAGCTTTGGATGAACGCTTGAACGAACATGGTTACATCGTTCCAGGTCTTGGAGACGCTGGAGACCGCTTGTTCGGAACAAAATAAGATTCTAAAGTGATATTGAGACTATAGCCTAGTCTTAGTTTTGAAAGGAGGTTAAATTTTTGTATCTGTTATTAGGATAGAGCAAAAATTTGACCTTTTTTGACCAAGGATATATAATAATCCTATTAACAAAGAAATTAGAAATCAAAAGGAGAAATGAATGATTCCTGTAGTTATTGAACAAACAAGTCGTGGAGAACGCTCGTATGACATTTACTCACGTCTTCTTAAGGACCGTATTATCATGTTGACTGGACCAGTCGAAGACAATATGGCAAACTCAGTTATCGCCCAATTGCTTTTCTTGGATGCCCAAGATAGTACAAAAGATATTTATCTTTATGTAAACACTCCTGGAGGTTCTGTATCAGCTGGTTTGGCAATCGTTGATACTATGAACTTTATCAAGGCAGATGTCCAAACTATCGTTATGGGAATGGCAGCCTCAATGGGTACAATTATTGCTTCAAGTGGAGCAAAGGGCAAACGTTTCATGCTTCCAAATGCAGAATACATGATTCACCAACCAATGGGTGGTACAGGTGGTGGTACTCAGCAGACTGATATGGCCATCGCTGCTGAACACTTACTTAAAACTCGTAAAACTTTGGAGCAAATCCTAGCAGATAACTCTGGCAAATCTGTTGAGCAAATTCATAAAGATGCTGAACGTGATTACTGGATGAGCGCTCAAGAAACTCTTGACTACGGTTTTATTGATGAAATTATGGCTAATAATTCTTTGAATTAAACTACTAAAGCAAGCTCGACTGAGCTTGTTTTTTTTGATATAATAGAAGGAAGATTGTAAGAAGGAAGTTGAATTATGTTTCAAAAAGAGAATCGGTCTGGTCTGATTATCTATTTATACTATAATCGCGATGCTAAAAAACTCGCAAATTATGGTGATATTTGTTACCACTCAAAAAAACATCGTTACCTACAACTTTATGTCCCAACAGAGGAAGTAGAAGAGCTGGTAAACCGTCTAGGAAAAGAGAAATTTATCAAGAAAGTGAGAGTTTGTCATATCCAAGAATTGGAAACTCCTTTCGTTGGGAACCTATATAAAACAAGCGAAAACGTTATCATTTAAAAAGTGAGAGAAACTTGTTGACAATTTTCTGATAATTCGGTATATTCTTAACATGTAATTTAAATTGAACATTAAAAGGAGATAAACATGAAGAAAAAATTTGCATTGTCACTTGTAGCTCTTGCAAGTACAGCTCTTTTAGCAGCTTGTGGGGAAGTGAAGTCAGGAGCTTCAAACACAACTGGTAACCCAATTGATGAAAAAGTTGTAAAAATTGGTTTCAACTTCGAAGAAACTGGTGCTGTAGCATCTTACGGTACTTCTGAGCAAAAGGGTGCTCAACTTGCAGTTGATGAAATCAACGCAGCAGGTGGTATCGATGGAAAACAAATCGAAGTAGTCGACAAAGATAACAAATCTGAAACTGCTGAAGCTGCTTCTGTTTCAACAAACCTTGTGACTCAATCTAAGGTAGCAGCTATCGTAGGACCTGCGACTTCAGGTGCAACTGCAGCGGCAGTAGCAAATGCTACACAAGCTGGAGTTCCATTGATTTCTCCAAGTGCTACTCAAGATGGTTTGACAAAAGGTCAAGATTTCCTCTTCATCGGAACATTCCAAGATAGTTTCCAAGGAAAAATCATCTCAAACTACGTTTCAAACAAATTGAACGCTAAGAAAGTGGTCTTGTATACAGATAACTCAAGTGACTACGCTAAAGGTATTGCAAAATCTTTCCGTGATTCATTCAAAGGTGAAATCGTAGCAGACGAAACATTTGTATCAGGTGATACAGACTTCCAAGCAGCTTTGACAAAAATCAAAGATAAAGACTTTGATGCAATCGTATTGCCAGGTTACTATACAGAAGCTGGTAAGATTGTAAACCAAGCTCGTGGTATGGGAATTGATAAGCCAATCATTGGTGGTGACGGATTTAACGGTGCAGAATTTGTTCAACAAGCAACTGCTGAACGCGCATCAAATATCTACTTCATCTCAGGATTCTCAACTACTGTTGATGTTTCAGATAAAGCAAAAGCCTTCCTTGAAGCTTATCGTGCAAAATATAACGAAGATCCTTCAACATTTGCAGCTCTTGCTTATGACTCAGTTTACCTTGTAGCTAATGCAGCAAAAGGTGCAAAAACTTCAGTTGATATCAAGAACAATCTTGCTAAAACACAAAACTTTGAAGGTGTTACAGGTCAAACAAGCTTTGATGCAGATCATAACACTGTGAAAACAGCCTTCATGATGACCATGAATAATGGTAAAGTAGATGCGGCAGAAGTCGTAAAACCTTAATTTTATAGATATCGTAAATGGGGAATGAGCTTTTACTCACTCCCTGTTTCAGTATTTATAAAGGGATTATTTTTTTTATAAAATCCTAAAAATAAAACTTAGAAAGAGTGAACCATATGCTTCAACAACTTGTCAATGGTTTAATCTTGGGTAGTGTCTATGCCTTGCTAGCCCTGGGTTATACTATGGTTTATGGAATTATCAAGCTTATTAACTTTGCCCATGGTGATATCTATATGATGGGTGCTTTCATGGGTTATTTCTTGATTAATGCCCTCCATTTAAATTTCTTTTTAGCCTTAATTTTGTCCATGATTGGTTCAGCTATTCTCGGTGTTATCATCGAGTTTCTAGCCTACCGTCCACTCCGACATTCAACCCGTATCTCTGTATTGATTACTGCTATCGGGGTATCCTTCTTGCTTGAGTATGGAATGGTATATCTAGTAGGTGCCAATACACGTGCCTTCCCTCAAGCAATCCAAACAGTTCGTTATGACTTGGGTCCAATCAGTCTAACAAATATTCAATTGTTGATTTTGACAGTTTCGATTGTCTTGATGATCCTTTTGCAACTCATCGTGCAAAAAACAAAAATGGGGAAAGCCATGCGTGCCGTATCTGTAGATAGTGATGCAGCTCAATTGATGGGTATCAACGTAAACCGTACAATCAGTTTCACCTTTGCCTTAGGTTCAGCTCTGGCTGGTGCAGCAGGTGTCTTGATTGCCCTTTACTACAACTCTCTTGAACCATTGATGGGAATGACTCCGGGTATTAAATCATTCGTGGCTGCCGTTTTAGGTGGCATCGGTATTATTCCTGGTGCAGCTCTTGGAGGTTTTGTAATCGGACTATTGGAAACTTTTGCAACAGCCTTCGGAATGTCAGATTTCCGTGATGCTATCGTGTACGGAATCTTGCTATTGATCTTGATTGTTCGTCCAGCTGGTATCCTTGGTAAGAATGTGAAAGAGAAGGTGTAAACAATGAAAGAAAATTTAAAAGTTAATATTCTCTGGTTGCTCCTTTTGTTGCTTGGATATGGTGTGATTAGCTTATTAGTTTCGTTTGGTATTTTAAACCTTTTCCATATTCAGATTCTAGAACAAATCGGTATCAATATTATTCTTGCAGTAGGACTTAACCTTATCGTTGGTTTTTCTGGTCAATTTTCTCTTGGACATGCTGGGTTCATGGCTATCGGTGCCTATGCAGCAGCCATTATTGGTTCTAAATCTCCAACTTATGGTGCCTTTTTTGGAGCTATGTTGCTTGGTGCTATCATTGCTGGTTTGGTTGCCTTAGTCGTTGGAATTCCTACCCTTCGTTTGAAGGGGGACTACCTTGCAGTTGCGACACTTGGGGTTGCTGAAATTATCCGTATCCTAATCGTCAATGGTGGTGATTTAACAAACGGAGCTGCTGGTATCCTTGGTATTCCAAACTTTACTAATTGGCAAATGGTATACATTTTTGCCGTGATTACGACAATTGCAACGCTGAATTTCCTTCGTAGTCCAATCGGTCGTTTAACCTTGTCTGTTCGTGAAGATGAAATCGCAGCTGAATCTGTCGGGGTCAATACAACAAAAATCAAAATTATCGCATTTGTCTTTGGAGCTATGACTGCAAGTATTGCAGGTTCCCTTCAAGCAGGATTTATCGGTTCTGTTGTGCCAAAGGATTATAGCTTTATCAACTCTATCAACGTTTTAATTATCGTTGTATTTGGTGGTTTGGGATCAATTACAGGAGCAATTGTCGCTGCGATTGTTCTTGGTATTTTGAATATGTTCCTTCAAGATGTGGCTAGCGTTCGTATGATTATCTATGCTTTGGCCTTGGTACTCGTTATGATTTTCAGACCAGGTGGTCTTCTTGGAACATGGGAATTGAGCCTATCAAGACTCTTTAAAAAAGGTAAGAAGGAGGGACAAAACTAATGGCATTACTTGAAGTAAAACAGTTAACCAAGCATTTTGGTGGTCTGACTGCTGTTGGAGATGTAACTCTAGAATTGAACGAAGGTGAACTTGTTGGCTTGATTGGACCGAATGGAGCTGGGAAAACAACTCTTTTCAACTTGCTGACTGGAGTTTATGAACCAAGCGAAGGAACAGTAACCTTGGATGGCCACTTGTTAAATGGCAAGCAACCCTATAAAATTGCTGCTCTTGGTTTAGGGCGTACCTTCCAAAACATCCGCCTCTTTAAAGACTTGACAGTTTTGGATAACGTTCTTATTGCATTTAGTAACCATCATAAACAACATGTTTTTGCAAGTTTCTTGCGCTTACCAGCTTTTTATAAGAATGAAAAAGAATTAAAAGTTAAAGCCATAGAATTACTAAAAATCTTTGATTTAGATGGTGATGCTGAAACCTTAGCTAAAAACTTAGCCTATGGCCAACAACGTCGTTTGGAAATTGTTCGTGCCCTTGCTACAGAACCTAAAATCCTCTTCTTGGATGAGCCTGCAGCAGGTATGAACCCACAAGAAACTGCAGAATTGACTGAGTTGATCCGTCGCATCAAGGATGAATTCAAGATTACCATCATGCTGATTGAACATGATATGAACTTGGTCATGGAAGTCACTGAACGTATCTATGTTCTAGAGTACGGTCGTTTGATTGCTCATGGGACACCAGATGAAATCAAGAACAATAAACGTGTTATCGAAGCTTATCTTGGAGGTGAAGCCTAATGTCTATGTTAAAAGTTGAAAACCTCTCAGTTCACTACGGTATGATTCAAGCTGTACGTGATGTGAGCTTTGAAGTTAATGAAGGGGAAGTTGTTTCACTTATCGGTGCTAACGGTGCTGGTAAAACAACTATTCTTAGAACATTATCAGGCCTTGTACGTCCAAGTTCTGGTAAGATTGAATTTTTGGGACAAGAAATCCAAAAAATGCCTGCACAGAAGATTGTGGCATCAGGACTTTCTCAAGTACCAGAAGGACGTCATGTCTTCCCTGGTTTGACAGTTTTGGAAAACTTGGAGATGGGAGCCTTTCTTAAGAAAAATCGTGAAGAGAATCAAGCAAATTTGAAGAAAGTCTTCTCTCGTTTCCCTCGTTTGGAAGAACGTAAAAACCAAGATGCGGCTACTTTATCTGGTGGTGAACAGCAGATGCTTGCCATGGGACGTGCACTCATGTCAACGCCTAAACTACTTTTATTAGATGAACCATCAATGGGGCTTGCGCCAATCTTTATCCAAGAAATTTTTGATATCATCCAAGATATTCAAAAACAAGGAACAACTGTTCTCTTAATTGAGCAAAATGCTAATAAAGCACTTGCCATCGCTGACCGAGGATATGTTCTTGAAACAGGAAAGATTGTCCTATCAGGAACAGGAAAAGAACTCGCAGCATCAGATGAAGTCAGAAAAGCATATCTAGGTGGCTAAAAATTGCGGCAGCAATTAACATCTAGTCCGAGAGATTGTTTTAATCGGCGGATAAAGATTGCAAAGCAATCATACAATCTACATAAGTATAAGATTAAGGGCTCTAAGTTGAGCTCTTTTTCGTAAAGTCCTTCAGATTTTTCTGAATCTTGAAAAAGAAATGAAAGCGTTTGATAGCTTTCCGTAAAAAGTGTATAATAAAACTATAAACATAAAGGAGATTTCCTATGGCAGTTAAAGATTTTATGACACGCAAGGTCGTTTATATCAGTCCTGATACAACTGTTGCACACGCAGCAGATTTGATGCGCGAACAAGGCTTGCACCGTCTCCCTGTTATTGAGAATGATAAATTAGTAGGCTTGGTAACAGAAGGGACAATCGCTGAAGCTAGTCCTTCAAAAGCGACTAGTCTTTCAATCTTCGAGATGAATTATCTGCTTAATAAGACAAAAGTAAAAGACGTCATGATTCGAGATGTTGTAACTGTCTCAGGCTATGCAAGTTTAGAAGATGCAACTTATCTCATGCTTAAAAATAAGATTGGTATTTTGCCAGTTGTTGACAACGGACAATTGTATGGAGTCATTACAGATCGTGATGTATTCAGTGCCTTTCTTGAAATCGCTGGTTATGGTGAAGAGGGAATCCGTGTTCGTTTTATCACAGAAAATGAAGTTGGAGTTTTAGGTAAGATTGTTTCTTTAATCGTTGAGGAAAATCTTAATATCTCTCACACTGTTAACATTCCACGTAAGGATGGTAAAATTGTTATTGAAGTACAAATTGAGGGAAGCATTGACCTTTCATCGTTGAAAAAGAAATTCGAGGATGAAAATATTCTCGTAGATGAAATTACAAAAACTTCTGCAAAAAAACTCTAAAAAGAAAAATATAACTTACTTTAAGCTTGCGAAAAAAACTTTTTTCTAGTATAATAGTTTATTGTGAGCAAACCTCACTTACCCCTTGCAAAGGCTTGGGGTCATTAGACCAAAAGGAGGAACATATCAATGGCTAAATACGAAATTCTTTATATCATTCGTCCAAACATTGAAGAAGAAGCGAAAAACGCTTTGGTAGCACGTTTTGACTCTATCTTGACTGACAACGGTGCAACTGTTGTTGAATCAAAAGATTGGGAAAAACGTCGTCTTGCATACGAAATCCAAGATTTCCGTGAAGGACTTTACCACATCGTTAACGTTGAAGCAAACGATGACGTAGCTCTTAAAGAGTTTGACCGTCTTTCAAAAATCAACGCTGACATTCTTCGTCACATGATCGTCAAACTTGACGCATAAGAAGGTAGATTATGATTAACAATGTTGTACTTGTAGGGCGTATGGTACGTGACGCTGAGTTACGTTATACCCCATCAAATGTAGCAGTTGCGACTTTTACTCTTGCAGTAAACCGTACATTCAAGAGTCAAAATGGCGAACGTGAGGCTGATTTTATCAATGTCGTTATGTGGCGCCAACAGGCTGAAAATCTTGCTAACTGGGCTAAAAAAGGCTCTCTTGTCGGGATTACAGGTCGTATTCAGACTCGTAGTTACGATAACCAGCAAGGACAACGTGTCTACGTGACAGAAGTCGTAGCTGAGAATTTCCAAATGTTGGAAAGCCGTAGTGCTCGTGAAGGACAAAGTGGTGGAGCTTATTCTGCACCAACTGCTAGTCATGCAGCAACTACAAATTCAGTACCAGACTTTTCACGTGATGAAAATCCATTTGGATCAACCAATCCTTTGGATATTTCAGATGATGATTTACCATTCTAATGGACAATTAATACTATAAAGGAGAAAAAACATGGCTCAACAACGTCGTGGCGGATTCAAACGCCGTAAAAAAGTTGATTACATCGCAGCAAACAAAATTGAATATGTTGATTACAAAGATACTGAGCTTCTTAGCCGTTTCGTTTCAGAACGTGGGAAAATCCTTCCACGTCGTGTAACTGGAACTTCAGCTAAAAACCAACGTAAAGTAACAACAGCTATCAAACGCGCTCGCGTAATGGCTTTGATGCCTTTCGTAAACGAAGATTAAAGAAAAGACCCTTACGGGTCTTTTTTTTCACGAGCATGGAAATTGGATAGCGAGTTAAGACCCTTACGGGTCTTTTTTACGAGATAGTTTTTTCTGACCTTGGCGTGCTATAATGGTAATAGAAAGAGTAAAGGTGGGTAAGTCAAAGATGAATTGTACGATTAGAAATATGATTAAGTCTGATATTGAATCCTTATCTCATGGATTTATGAATCAGGGTTGGCCTGGTAGAGAGGAAATTTTAGCTAGATATTTTCTGGAACAGGAAAGTGGGGAGAGAGAAGTCTTAGTTGCAGAGATTGATGGTGCTGTAGTGGGCTACGTTACCATTTTGCCCTCTGCTAAACATGGTCCTTTTGCAGAAATCTATCCAGAATTATCAGATTTTAATGTGTTTGAGCCTTTTCGAAATCAAGGGATTGGGAATCAACTGCTAGAAGAAGCAGAAAAACGAATCAAGTTTGTTTCGAGTAAGGTCACTCTTGGTGTAGGTTTGCACTTAGGCTATGGCCCTGCCCAGAGATTATATATCAGACGGGGCTACATTCCAGATGGGACAGGTGTCTGGTATCGAAATCAACCCTTGGAAATGAATGCAACTAGCCAAAATAATGATGATTTGGTTTTGTATCTAGTAAAGGAATTCGGATAAGAGACAAGGATTTTATTGGGGATGTGGGATTTCTCTACTTTATGGTATAATGGAAAGAGTGAATTGAAGGAGGTATTATAATGGATGCCAAGTTAAGATACAAGGCTAAGAAAACTAAAATTATCTTTTTTGATATAGATGATACTTTACGAAATTCAAAGACTGGCTTTATTCCAAGCACTATTCCAACAGCCTTTAAACAATTACGTGATAAAGGAATTTTGACAGGAATTGCGACTGGACGTGGAATTTTTGGTGTCGTCCCAGAGATTAAAGCCCTCAAACCTGATTTCTTTGTAACCTTGAATGGTGCTTATATTGAGGACAAAAAGGGCAATGTCATTTATAGTAACAAAATTGCTAAAGATAAGGTTGAGGAATATATTACTTGGACCAAAGAAGTTGGGATTGATTATGGTTTGGTGGGAAGCCATGCTGCTAAACTATCAAGACGAACAGAGATGATTAGCCAGGCGATAGACCCGATTTATCCTGATTTAGAGGTGGACCCTGATTTTTACCAAAAAGAAGATATTTATCAGATGTGGACCTTTGAGGAGCAGGGTGATGACCTGAAATTGCCTGATACTTTGGCATCGACCTTACGTATGGTTCGTTGGCATCGTAACTCATCTGATGTAGTACCTTTAAATGGTTCTAAGGCAGCTGGAGTTGCCAAAGTGGTAGAGCAATTAGGTCTTAAACCTGAAAACGTGATGGTTTTTGGGGACGGGCTTAACGATTTAGAGCTCTTTGATTATGCAGGCATTAGTGTCGCCATGGGTGTTTCTCATGAAAAAATCAAAGAAAAAGCAGATTATATTACAAAAACATTAGAAGAAGATGGCATCTTTGATGCCTTAGAAGGATTTGGTATGGTAGAAAAAGAATTACATTTTCCACAAGTAGACATTGAAGCAGTAGAAGGTCCAATTGCGACTATTAAGACAAATCATGGGGATATGCGTATCAAACTTTTCCCTAATCACGCACCAAAAACAGTAGCCAACTTTATTGCTCTGTCAAAAGATGGTTACTATGACGGTGTGATTTTCCACCGTATTATTAAAGATTTTATGATTCAAGGTGGAGACCCAACTGGAACCGGTATGGGTGGAGAGTCTATCTATGGAGAATCTTTTGAGGATGAGTTTTCAGAAGAACTTTACAATGTCCGTGGAGCCCTTTCTATGGCTAATGCTGGGCCAAATACAAATGGCAGCCAGTTCTTTATCGTGCAGAACCAACACTTGCCATATTCTAAGAAAGAAATTGCTCGTGGTGGTTGGCCAGAGCCAATTGCTGAGATTTATGCAGAACAAGGTGGAACTCCTCACCTAGACCGTCGTCATACTGTATTCGGTCAACTTGCGGATGAAGCTTCTTATGAAGTTCTGGATGCAATTGCAGGTGTCGAAACAGGTGCAATGGACAAGCCAGTTGAAGATGTCGTAATTGAAACTATTGAAATTGAGGACTAAAATGAAAATCGGTGATAAGCTAAATGGCCGTATTACTGGGATTCAGCCCTATGGTGCTTTTGTTGAGCTAGAGACAGGAGTGACTGGACTGATTCATATCTCAGAGATTCGGACAGGATTTATCGAAAATATCTATGAAGTTTTAAAAATCGGTGATGAAGTCCAGGTACAAGTAGTAGATTTTGATGAATATACTGGGAAAGCTAGCCTTTCCATTCGTACCTTGGAAGAAGAAAAGCATCAACTTCCTAGACGGAGACGTTTTTCGAATGATCGCATCAAACATGGTTTTGCACCGCTTGGTCGCATGATGCCTGTTTGGACTCGAGAAGCCTTGGAGCATTTAAAGAAAAACAGTAATTGATAAATTTCTAACCATCTTTGATGTTATTAAATTTGTGGCAATAGAAGTATGAACGAAGAACAATTATTAAAATCAGGAGAGCGCATTAACCAACTCTTCTCTACAGATATCAAGATTATTCAAAATAGAGAGGTTTTCAGCTATTCGGTGGATAGTGTACTTTTGTCACGTTTTCCTCGCTTTCCTAAAAATGGGTTAATTGTGGATTTTTGTGCAGGTAATGGAGCTGTTGGACTTTTTGCTAGTAGTCGTACCAAGGCTAAAATTCTCTCTGTAGAAATCCAGGAACGCCTCGCAGATATGGCAGAACGCTCAGTCCGATTAAATGGCTTAGAAGAGCAGATGCAGGTTATTTGTGATGATTTGAAGAACATGCCTAGCCACATTCAGGGGAGTAAGGTTGATTTGATTTTGTGCAACCCTCCCTATTTTAAGGTGGACGCAAATTCTAATCTGAACGAAAGCGAACACTACTTATTGGCTCGGCACGAAATTACGACTAATCTAAAAGAAATTTGTCGTAGTGCCCAAAGTATACTCAAATCTAACGGGCGTCTAGCCATGGTTCATCGCCCAGATAGATTATTAGATATCTTAGCTACACTCCAACAGCATAATCTAGCTCCAAAGCGGCTGCAATTTGTCTACCCTAAACGGGAAAAGGAAGCCAATATGCTTTTGATTGAGGCTATCAAAGATGGCTCCACTAGTGGCTTTAAGGTTTTACCACCACTCATTGTTCATAATAGTGATGGCTCCTATACACCAGAAATTCAAGAGATTTATTATGGATCATAAGGCTTATATGTATGTAGTTGAGTGTCGTGATGGTTCTTACTATACAGGCTATACAACAGATGTGAAGAAACGAGTTGCTGTCCACAATAGTGGCAAAGGAGCCAAGTATACACGAGCTCGATTGCCGGTAAAACTCATCTATGCAGAAGGTTTTGATAGTAAGGAAGAAGCAATGTCGGCTGAGGCTCTACTCAAACGGAAGAAGCGTCCTCAGAAGGAAAGCTACCTAAACGATAATCAAAATAAAAATCTAGTGAATGCTTTTAACCTATAAAGAGAAGCCTTTTAGGCTTCTCTTACTTTTGTCAAAAATTGAAAAAAATGCTACAATAAAGAGAATAAAGAAACGAGGTATTATCATGTCTAAGATTCTAGTATTTGGTCACCAAAATCCAGATTCAGATGCTATCGGTTCATCTGTAGCCTTTGCTTATCTTGCGAAAGAGGCTTATGGTTTGGATACAGAAGCAGTGGCTCTTGGTACTCCAAATGAAGAAACAGCTTTCGTATTAGATTATTTTGGTGTTGAAGCACCGCGTGTTATCACTTCAGCTAAGGCAGAAGGTGCAGAACAAGTCATTTTGACGGACCACAATGAATTCCAACAATCAGTGTCAGATATCGCTGAAGTAGAAGTTTATGGTGTGGTGGACCACCACCGTGTGGCTAACTTTGAAACTGCCAGCCCACTTTACATGCGTTTGGAACCAGTAGGATCAGCATCTTCTATCGTATACCGCATGTTCAAAGAACATGGTGTAGCAGTGCCAAAAGAAATCGCAGGTTTGATGCTTTCAGGTTTGGTTTCAGATACTCTTCTTTTGAAATCTCCAACAACTCATCCATCTGATAAAGTGATTGCGCCTGAATTGGCTGAATTGGCTGGTGTGAACTTGGAAGAATACGGTCTTGCAGTGCTTAAGGCTGGTACGAACTTGGCAAGCAAATCAGCAGAAGAATTGATCGACATCGATGCTAAGACTTTTGAATTGAACGGAAACAACGTTCGTGTGGCTCAAGTCAATACAGTTGATATCGCTGAAGTATTGGAACGCCAAGCTGAAATCGAAGCAGCTATCCAAGCAGCAAACGCAGCTAACGGTTACTCTGACTTTGTTTTGATGATTACAGACATCGTCAACTCAAACTCAGAAATTTTGGCTCTTGGTGCTAACATGGACAAAGTTGAAGCAGCCTTCAACTTCAAACTTGAAAACAACCACGCTTTCCTTTCAGGTGCTGTTTCACGTAAGAAACAAGTAGTACCACAATTGACTGAAAGTTTTAATGCATAATGTTCGATGGGGAAACCCATTATTAAAAAGGAGTTTCGGCTCCTTTTTTGCTAGGAGAGAAGTATGTTGGAAAATGGCGATTTGATTTTTGTAAAGGACCTGTCAGATATGGGACAGGCCATCCAGGCATCAACTGGCAACTATAGCCATGTGGCCATCTTTTTGGACGATTCCATTTATCATGCAACGGTGGAAGGTGGCATCCTTGCCCAATCTCCTGAAGATTTCTTTGAAGTTGAGAAAGTCTATGACCTTTATCGCTATCCGAAAATCGATCACAAAGAAATCAAAAAGCAGGCAGAGAGCCTTTTGGGTTCGCCCTACAATGCTTCCTTTTATCCGGATGGAGATGGTTGTTACTGTTCTCAGTTCATTGCTGAACTACTCCCTATTTTTGAGACCATTCCCATGAAGTTTGGGAATGATACACAGGAAATTAGTGATTTCTGGAGTGAATACTATAGAGAACTAGGGCTAGCTGTACCTTTGAATCTGCCTGGTACTAACCCGAGTCAATTAGCAACATCACCACTTTTAATTTGTAAAGAAAGGAATCTTCATGATTCAGATTTTTAATCCATATCGTTTGACACGACAACCATTCTTTAGAAATTTGGTTGACTATCTTGATCAGCATGATGATGTTATTCTTCGTGAAATCAAGGCTCAGTTTCCAGGGGTTGCAGTTGACAAGTACTTGGAGGAATATATTAAAGCGGGATTGATTTTGAGAGAGAACAAACGCTATTATCTCAATCTCCCATTTCTAGAATCTACAAATTCTCTTGAACTAGACCAGGAAGTCTTTGTGAGAGATGATAGTCCTGTTTATCCAGAAATCCTGGAGAAAGATTTTCAGACAGAATTGCGCAATCAAACAAATGCAGCAATTCTAGAAGAGTATACGGATTTTGCTAGGGAAAAGATGACCTTGTCTAATTACTTTTATAAGGTTAAGCACCAGTATCCGCTGACAGAAGATCAGCAGAAACTCTATGATGTTTTGGGGGATGTCAATCCTGAGTATGCCCTTAAGTATATGACAACCTTTTTGCTCAAATTTCTCAAAAAAGACCAGCTTATGCAGAAACGTCGAGATATCTTTGTTGATAGTTTAGTTTTATTGGGCTACATCATTCAAAATGAAGATGGGAAATATGAGTTAGCTGTAGAATTTGATAAAGAAAGACTCATATTTATAAAAAAATAAAGGCTAGGAAATTTCCTAGCCTTCTTTTAATTTATTATAGATAACGTTCTGCGATAGCTGCATCTCCAGGATAGTCTTCTTTCTTACCTTGAATGATTTGGTAGCAGTCAGCTCCTTTTCCAGCGATAATAACAGCATCTTCAGGCTTGCTGGTAGTTGCCATAGCCCGTTGGATGGCTTCTTTGCGATCTGCGATTTTCTCGACAGGGCGCGTGATGAAACTGCTAATCTCTTCAGCGATGGCCATTGGATCTTCATAGTTTGGATCGTCAGCCGTTAGAAATACTTGAATTTCAGGATGTTGATCGAGGAGAAGTCCAAAGTCCTTACGACGGCTTTCTCCCTTGTTTCCAGTAGAACCAAGAACTAGAGCAATTTTTCCAGTCTGATGTGTTTCAACGACTGAGATCAGTTTTTTAAGACTGTCACCATTGTGGGCGTAGTCGATGAAAACTTTAGCGCCATTTTTCTGAGTGAGAACCTCCATGCGACCAGGGACACGAGTAGTAGCAATCCCTTTTTTAATGTCTTCAAGACTAGCACCTAAACGAAGGCAGGCAAGTCCTGCAGCGACTGCATTTTCTTGGTTAAAATGTCCAATCAACTGGATGTCATAATCACCAGCTAATTTACCAGTAGCTGAGAAGCTAAAGGCTTTGGAGTTTTCGATTTGGTTATCAGATTGGCTACCGTAGAAGTCATGCTCTTGGTTCTCAACTTGTTCTTTTAGAACAGAGAAGTGGTCCATATCGCTATTAATGACAACTGCTCGGCTATTTTTCATCAAGAGACGCTTGTGGTAGAAGTAGTCTTCAAAGGTTGGATGCTCAATAGGGCCAATGTGGTCAGGACTGATATTTAGGAACACTCCTACATCAAAAGTGAGGCCGTAGACCCGTTTCACCAAGTAGGCTTGACTAGAAACTTCCATAATCAGGTGGCTTCTTCCATTATCAACTGCCTGCGCCATCATATCAAAGAGGTCGATGCTTTCAGGTGTTGTCAGAGCAGACTTGAAGAAAGTTTTTCCGTCCAAAGTCGTATTCATAGTTGATAACATAGCAGGACGATGTTGCTGATTTAAGATATTGTAGGCGAAGTATGCCGCTGTTGTTTTTCCTTTGGTACCAGTGAAAGCGAGAAGTTTTAGTTTTTCCTGCGGATTGCCATAAAATTCCATGGCAATCAAACTCATAGCCTTCTTAATATCGCTAACAACGATGACAGGAATGCCTACTTCATAATCCTGCTCCGCTACATACCAACCGAGTCCTTGTGAGATTGCCGAAAGAAGAAATTCCTTCTTAAAAGCAGCTCCTTTTACAAAAAAGAGGCTATTATCATTGGCTTTTCGGCTATCGTAGCAAATGCTATCAAAAGTTACATCATTAAAATAATAGTGGTAATGTCCTTGGTCGATAATCTCACGGAAGAGATCGTCTTTCTTTAAAATATCTAATACGGTTTCAATCTTTATCATACTTTCTATTGTAAACTGAAAGTCTGAATTTTACAAGTAACAAGGAAAAGTTTATAATGGAAGATAAGGAACATTTCCTAGTTATTAAAATTGAATGAGGAAGTTATGTCTAACGAAAATAATCATCAGCAGGCCCAGATGTTACGCGGGACTGCCTGGCTTACAGCTAGTAACTTTATCAGTCGCTTGCTCGGGGCTATTTACATCATCCCTTGGTATATTTGGATGGGAACATATGCTGCTAAGGCAAATGGGCTTTTTACCATGGGTTACAATATCTACGCCTGGTTCTTATTGATTTCGACAGCAGGTATTCCAGTGGCGGTCGCTAAGCAGGTCGCTAAATACAATACCATGCATGAGGAAGAGCATAGTTTTGCCCTGATTCGAAGCTTCTTAGGCTTTATGACTGTATTGGGACTTGCCTTTGCTTTGATCTTATATCTCTTTGCACCTTGGTTGGCTGATCTTTCCGGTGTCGGTAAGGATTTGATTCCCATTATGCAGAGTCTAGCTTGGGCTGTCTTGATTTTCCCGTCTATGAGTGTTATCCGTGGATTTTTCCAAGGGATGAATAATCTTAAACCTTATGCCATGAGTCAAATTGCTGAGCAGGTTATCCGTGTGATTTGGATGCTCTTAGCAACCTTTATCATCATGAAGCTCGGTTCAAAAGATTATCTATCAGCAGTTACTCAATCTACTTTTGCTGCTTTTGTGGGAATGGTAGCTAGTTTTGCAGTCTTGCTTTATTTTCTTTATAAGGAAGGATTGCTCCAAAAAGTTTTTGAAACACGAGATAAGATTGATAGTAAGAGTCTTTTGGTTGATACGATTAAGGAAGCTATTCCTTTTATCTTGACTGGTTCGGCTATCCAGCTTTTCCAAATCTTGGACCAAATGACCTTTATCAATAGCATGAAGTGGTTTACCAACTATAGTAATGAAGACTTAGTTGTTATGTTTTCTTATTTCTCTGCCAATCCTAATAAAATTACTATGATTTTGATTTCGGTTGGAGTTTCGATTGGTAGTGTAGGTCTGCCTCTCTTGACGGAGAACTATGTCAAGGGGGATTTACCAGCAGCTTCTCGTCTCGTTCAAGATAGTATCACCATGCTCTTCCTATTCCTCTTACCTGCAACGGTTGGAGTAGTTATGGTAGGTGAACCACTCTATACAGTCTTTTACGGTAAGCCAGATGGCTTGGCTATGGGCTTATTTATCTTTGCGGTCTTGCAATCAACAATTCTAGGCTTGTACATGGTCTTGTCACCAATGCTTCAGGCTATGTTCCGTAACCGTAAGGCAGTCTTGTATTTTGTTTATGGCTCAATTGCTAAGCTCCTTTTACAACTACCATCAATAGCGATTTTCCATAGCTATGGTCCTCTCATTTCAACGACCATCGGTCTTATCATTCCAATTGTTTTAATGTACCGTGAAATCTGTCAGATTACAGGTGTTCGCCGAAAGATTATCTTGAAGAGAACAATCTTAGTTTCTATTTTGACTCTAGTTATGTTTATTCTAGTAGGACTCTTGCAATGGATTATTGGATTTGTCTTCCAACCAACTGGACGTTTCTGGAGTTTCCTATATGTCGCCTTAATTGGTACAATCGGTGGCGGGCTTTACGGAGTTATGTGTCTCTATACTCGACTTTTGGATAAGGTTATTGGGCAGGAAAAAGCAAATCAGTTACGAGCACGATTAAAATTATCATAATAGTTTATAAATAAAACGAACAATTTGAACTTTTTACGTAAAAAAAGTCTAAATTGTTCTTTTTTTCTTGAAAAAATACAAAAAAATATAAAAAATGTAGAAAAATATAAATTTTAGAGCATAATCACTTGACTAAAAAAAACAATAGCTGTATAATGATACAAATATTTAAATTTGGAGGTTCTGTTTATGAAAAAGTCTAAGGCAAAATATCTGACGCTGGCAGGCGTTGCCCTAAGTGCAGGTCTGCTATTGGCGGCTTGTAGCAACTCAGCTAGCTCTACAAAGACATACAACTATGTCTATTCTAGCGATCCGTCTAGTTTGAACTATCTTGCAGAAAACCGTGCAACAACCAATGACATCGTTACCAATTTGGTAGATGGGTTGATGGAAAATGACCAATACGGTAACTACGTTCCATCCTTAGCAGAGGACTGGAGTGTTTCTCAGGACGGTTTGACATACACTTATAAACTTCGTAAAGATGCTAAGTGGTATACCTCTGAAGGTGAAGAATATGCTCCAGTAACTGCCCAAGATTTTGTAACTGGTTTGAAATATGCGGCTGATAAAAAATCCGAAGCTTTGTACCTAGTTCAAGATTCTGTAGCAGGTTTGGATGACTATATCAACGGGAAAACAACTGACTTTTCAACTGTCGGTGTTAAGGCGATTGACGACCAAACAGTTCAGTACACTTTGACACGACCAGAATCTTATTGGAACTCTAAAACAACATCAACCATTCTCTTCCCTGTCAATGCAGACTTCCTGAAATCAAAAGGGGATGATTTTGGTAAGGTGGATCCTTCTAGCATTTTGTACAATGGACCTTTCTTGATGAAATCCTTTGTTTCAAAATCTGTCATCGAATTCAAGAAAAATCCGAACTACTGGGATGAAAAAAATGTCTTTGTAGATGATGTGAAATTAGCCTATTATGATGGTAGTGACCAAGATGCACTGGCTCGTAACTTTGTAGAAGGAGTCTACAGCTACGCACGTCTCTATCCAAATAGCTCAAGCTTTGAAGGAATTAAAGAGAAGAACAAAGATAACATCATTTATAGTATGCAAACCGCAACTTCTTATTATTTGAACTTCAACTTGGACAGAAAATCTTATAACTTCACGTCTAAATCCTCAGATATCGAAAAGAAATCAACTCAAGAAGCAGTTCTGAATAAAAACTTCCGTCAAGCCTTCAACTATGCTTATAACCGTACAGCCTATGGAGCTCAATCTCAAGGGGAAGACGGAGCAACGAAGATTATTCGTAACCTGGTTGTACCTCCTACATTTGTAACCATCAATGGGAAAGACTTTGGAGATGTTGTTTCAGAAAAGATGGTCAACTATGGCCAAGAATGGCAAGGAATCAACTTTGCAGATGCGCAAGACCCATACTACAATCCTGACAAGGCTAAGGCTAAATTTGCGGAAGCCAAGAAAGAATTGGAAGCTAAGGGTGTGCAATTCCCAATCCACTTGGATGTAACAGTTGACCAATCATCTAAAAAAGGTGTACTTGAAGCAAGCTCTTTGAAACAATCCATCGAATCTGTTCTAGGAGCTGAGAATGTGGTGATCGATATCCAACAATTATCAACAGACGATTACGATAATTCTGGCTACCTCGCTCAAACTGCAGCTCAAAAAGACTTTGATATCTATAATGGTGGTTGGAGTGCAGACTACTTAGATCCGTCAAGCTATCTTGATATCTTAAATGTCAATAACGGTGGTATGTTGCAAAACATTGGTCTAGAACCAGGTGAGGTCAATGACAAGGCTAAGGCAGTTGGACTCGATACTTACACTCAAATGTTAGAAGAAGCGAACAAGGAGCAAGATCCAGCGAAACGTTATGAAAAATATGCTGAAGTTCAAGCTTGGCTCGTCGATAGTGCCCTTGCAATTCCAAACGTTTCCCTCGGTGGAACACCGACCTTGAGAAAGACAGTTCCATTCTCATCGCCATTCTCACAAGCTGGAAATAAGGGTGTCGAATCATACAAGTACCTCAAGTTGCAAGATAAGACTGTATCGGCTGCTGAGTATGAAAAAGCTAAAGAAAAATGGCTGAAAGAAAAAGAAGAATCTAATAAAAAAGCCCAAGAAGAATTAGCAAAACACGTTAAATAATCAGTCTATTCAACAGGAAAAACGATAGTTTCTCAGGAAGCTATCGTTTTTGTATAGTTTGAAACTATAACTAGCTCTTGAAAACAAGAAAACGAAGGATACAAAATAAGTGGTACAATAGTTACTATAGATTTGGAGGTATTGTATGAGTAAATCATTTCACATCAACACAATTTTAGCACAAGCAGGGATCAAGTCTGATGAGGCAACAGGTGCTTTGGTTACACCTATTCACTTTTCAACGACTTATCAGCACCCAGAATTTGGTCAATCAACTGGATTTGACTATACCCGCACCAAAAACCCAACTCGTAGCAAGGCAGAGGAAGTTTTGGCAGCTATTGAATCCGCCAAGTATGCTTTGGCGACTAGTTCAGGTATGTCTGCGATTGTGTTAGCCTTTAGCGTTTTTCCAGTAGGAAGCAAGGTTTTGGCTGTCCGTGACCTTTACGGTGGTTCTTTCCGCTGGTTCAATCAAGTTGAGCAAGAAGGACGTTTCCACTTTACCTATGCCAACACAGAAGAAGAGCTGATTGCTGAGATAGAAAAGGATGTGGATGTACTTTATATCGAAACACCAACCAACCCTTTGATGTTGGAATTTGATATTGAAAAATTATCAAAGTTAGCTCATGCTAAGGGTGCTAAAGTTGTCGTCGATAATACCTTCTATAGCCCGATTTACCAACGTCCAATTGAAGATGGAGCAGATATTGTCCTTCATTCAGCGACAAAATACCTTGCAGGCCATAATGATGTTCTAGCTGGTGTAGTTGTGACAGATAATGCTGATTTGTACGAAAAACTCTTTTACAATCTCAACACGACAGGGGCTGTTTTGTCACCATTTGATAGTTATCAATTGATTCGTGGTCTTAAAACATTGTCACTTCGTATGGAGCGCTCAACAGCTAATGCTCAAGAAATCGTAGCCTTTTTGGAACAATCACCTGCAGTCAAAGAAGTTTTGTATACAGGTCGTGGGGGAATGATTTCCTTTAAAGTGGCGGATGAAAAACGAATCCCTCATATTTTGAATACCTTAAAAGTATTCTCTTTTGCTGAAAGCCTGGGTGGTGTTGAAAGTCTGATTACCTACCCAACCACTCAAACCCATGCAGACATTCCTGCAGAGGTTCGTCATTCTTATGGATTAACAGATGACCTCTTGCGCTTGTCTATTGGTATTGAGGATGCTAGGGATTTGATTGAAGATTTGCGTCAAGCCTTGGAAGGATAAGACTATGGGAAAATATGATTTTACGACTTTGCCCAATCGTTTTGGACATCATACCTACAAATGGAAAGAAGCAGAGACTGACCGTCAAGTATTGCCGGCCTGGATTGCTGATATGGACTTTGAAGTCTTACCTGAGATTCGTCAGACTGTCCATGACTATGCTGAGCAATTAGTCTATGGCTATACCTATGCTAGTGATGGCTTGATTGAAGCCGTTCAAAACTGGGAGG
Organism: Streptococcus sp. HMSC062D07; assembly: GCF_001814215.1. Taxonomy (NCBI): domain Bacteria; kingdom Bacillati; phylum Bacillota; class Bacilli; order Lactobacillales; family Streptococcaceae; genus Streptococcus; species Streptococcus sp. HMSC062D07. Next base: position 85,759 of record NZ_KV815330.1, on the reverse strand, counting down.
AAAAACACCATAGTTATCGCTTTGAAAAGGATGCTCTAGTCTTTATCGAAGGAGTAGTGCCAGCTATTTCAACAGCCATTCAAGCCTTTACCAAAGAAGGTGAAGCGGTTCTGATTAACACACCGGTTTATCCTCCTTTTGCTCGAAGCATTAAGCTCAACAATCGTCGACTAATCACCAACTCTCTAGTAGAAAAAGACGGACTTTTTGAGATTGACTTTGATCAATTGGAGAAAGACTTTGTCGAAGAAGATGTGAAACTCTACGTTCTCTGCAATCCTCATAATCCTGGTGGACGCGTTTGGGAAAAGGAAGTCTTAGAGAAGATTGGACAACTGTGTCAAAAACATGGAGTTTTGCTAGTATCTGATGAGATTCACCAAGATTTAGCTCTATTTGGAAACAAGCACCAGTCATTCAACACTGTAAATGAAGATTTTAAAGAATTTTCACTGATTTTAAGTAGTGCAACTAAGACCTTCAACATTGCTGGGACGAAAAATTCTTACGCTATTATCGAAAATCCTAAGTTGAGACTTGCTTTCCAAAAACGCCAGCTGGCTAATAATCAACATGAAATCTCAGGTCTGGGATATTTGGCAACAGAAACTGCCTATCTATATGGTGAAGATTGGTTGACAGAACTCAAAGAACTGATTGAGAAACACATTGATTATGTAGTGGATGTATTTGGTAGAGAAACCAAAATCAAGGTCATGAAACCTCAAGGGACCTATCTCATTTGGCTTGATTTTTCAGCCTATGATATTAGCGATGAAGAGCTAAGAAAACTCTTGAGAGACGAAGCCAAGGTTATCCTGAATAGGGGCTTGGACTTTGGTGAAGAAGGAGCTCTCCATGCTCGCTTAAATGTAGCTATGCCGACATCTGTCTTGGAAGAAGTTTGCCAACGAATCATTGCCACTTTTTCAAATTATTAAAAAACTAGCCTTTTAGGAGAAAGTACTCCTAGAAGGCTATTTTCATAGACAGAAATGTGGTATAATTAAGAGATAAAGTAAAGGGGACACTATGGCTAAATTGATTCCAGGAAAGCTTCGAATGGAGGGAGTGGAACTCTATGAAACTGGTCAGATTGAAATCATTAAAGAACAAGACCATCGCATCTATGCGCGTGTAGCAGATGAAGAGATTCGCTATAGTTTGGATGATGATTTGATTTTTTGTGCATGTGATTTTTTCAAAAAAAGAGGTTACTGTGTTCATTTGGCGGCATTGGAATATTATCTGAAAAATGACCAACTAGGGCAAGAAATCTTACTCAATCTAGAGGCTAATCAGGAAGAAAAGGAAACTGTTGAGACACAAGTGACTTTCGGAGGGAAATTCTTGGAGTCTATCCAAGCATCTAGTCAGTCTGACCTCTATCAGCTTTCTGCTCAAGGGCAGGTGGAAGCAGGAACCAATCGCATTATCTGGACTTTAAGAATTGGTCTTTCTCAGCAAGATAAGTTTTATGTGATTAGGGATATCCCTCTTTTCTTAAAAGTCATAGAGTTTTCCAAACCTTACATGATAGGAAAGCATTATGAGCCTTCATTAAGACTTGAACAATTTGATAAAGCTAGTCAAGAAGTCTTAAATTTCTTATTAGGTTTGGTTGAAGAGAAGATTGACTACAATATTTTTTTCCCAAATCAAGGACGACATCTCTATTTTCCTAAAACCTTTTTTGAGCAGGGGGCTAGTCTACTGATGGGATTAGTTGCCTTTCAATTTGACCATCAGCTTTCGACATATCATCATCTTCTCTTCCAAGACTTTGATGGCCAAGCAGGTTTGTTTTCATTTAGAATTGAAGAAAAATCCAACTATTTTGAAATGGAAGTCTTCGAACAGGCAGGGCTTAATTTCTTTTACAGGGGACAAGTATTATTCTACAAGGGGAATTTTTTCCTGATGACGAAAAAACAGGCTAGTTTATTAGATGCACTTAGAAAAGTTCCTTTAGACAATGGTGGCAGAAAGATCTTACAGTTTGATACTCGTGATCGAGACCTTTTAGCTTCGAACTTGTCGCAGTTTAAATGCCTAGGAAAAGTAGAAGCTCCTGATTCACTACAAATCCAATCCTTCCGTCCGTCTTTTTACATGGATCGTGAAGAGGATGGTTCTATTCGATTAGATATGCAATTTCAATATGAAACTTGCCTAGTAACCAATCGTAATGAACTAGAGAACCTCCCTTTTGCTAGTGATATTCAACTGGAAAAACAGATTTTTCAGTTGGCCTTATCTGCGGGGTTTGAAGCGGATTTTCGTTCATGGCGTCAAAGTTTGAAAGTTGAAGCAGTCCATACATTCTTTCAGGAAGTATTACCAGCCTTTGCAGCACTTGGAGAATTAAAGATTTCTGAGAGTTTGCAAGATCTTTATCAGGTTCAGAAACCTCAAATTCATATCTCATCCAAGGGAAGTCTTTTAGAAATTCAATTTGATTTTCAGGATATTGATCAAGAAGAAATCAATCGAGCAATGAAAGCTCTCGTTGCCAAGCAGGACTATTATATTAGCTCGTCTGATCAGGTCTATTATTTTGATGAACAGACAAAACGTATTCGACAAGATTTAGAGGAATTAGGAATTGATGAGATAGAGAGTACTGCTTTCCAGGCTCGCAAGTCTTTGGCTTATACCTTATCTCATCTGTTTAAGGACAAGGATCAAGTTACTTTTACTGATGAATTTCGTCATTTGGCGCATCATTTAACGCATCCTGAGGATTTTCCGATGAAGTCCCTAGATATTCGAGCCCAACTCAGGGATTATCAGAAAAAGGGGATTCAATGGCTTCAGATGTTAGACCATTATGGATTTGGTGGAATTTTAGCTGATGATATGGGACTTGGAAAAACCTTACAAGCCATCGCCTTTTTAAGTAGCCAACTTCAGGAGAATAGCCGTGTCTTGATTCTTGCTCCATCTGGCCTCATTTATAATTGGGCTGATGAATTTAAAAAATTTGCACCGAATTTGGATGTGGCTGTCGTACATGGATTGAAACCTTATCGCGAGACTATTTTAGCAGAAAAACATCAGGTCTATGTGACCAGTTATGCCACTTTCCGTCAGGATAGTGAAATCTATCGAAATTTATCTTTTGATTTTCTATTTCTAGATGAAGCCCAAGTGATGAAAAATGCCCAAACCAAAATTGCTAAGATTTTGAGAAAGTTTGTGGTTCCATCGGTTTTTGCTCTTTCCGGAACACCAATTGAAAATAGTTTAGGGGAATTATGGTCTATCTTTCAGATTGTATTGCCAGGACTTTTGCCAGCAAAAAAAGACTTTATGAAATTGCCTGCTGAGAGAGTGGCACAGTTTATCAAACCATTTGTCATGCGTCGAAAAAAAGAGGATGTTCTTACAGAGTTACCTGATCTGATAGAAGTCGTTTATAAAAATGAACTGGAGGACCAGCAAAAAGCTATCTATCTAGCTCAACTTCAACAGATGCAAGAGCGTTTGGGACAAGTGACCGATGCAGAATTTCAACGAAATCGAGTTGAAATTTTAACAGGACTCATGCGTCTTCGCCAGATTTGTGATACTCCAGCTCTATTTATGGAGGATTATAAGGGAGATAGCGGGAAGCTTGATAGTTTACGAGATCTGCTAAGTCAAATTGCTGAGGGAAATCATCGTGTACTCATCTTCTCTCAATTTAGGGGAATGCTTGATCGGATCGAAAAGGAGTTGCCTCAGCTTGGCTTAACTTCCTTTAAGATTACTGGCTCTACACCATCACAGGAGCGTCAAGAAATGACCAAGGCTTTTAACCAAGGTGAGCGCGATGTGTTTTTGATTTCTCTAAAAGCTGGTGGAGTTGGTCTCAATCTTACTGGTGCGGATACAGTTATTCTGGTAGATTTATGGTGGAATCCGGCAGTTGAATCGCAGGCTATTGGCCGGGCCCACCGTATGGGACAAGACCAAGCTGTTGAGGTTTATCGTCTGGTAACCAGAGGCACAATCGAGGAGAAGATTCAAGAGTTGCAGGAACAGAAAAGAAATCTGGTATCAGAAGTATTGGATGGAACAGAGTCTCGTGGAAGTCTCACACTTACTGAAATTCAAGAAATATTAGGAATTTCTGAAGCCAAGACTTGAAAAATCAAGACTTTACGCTATAATGGAGTATTGAAAGGAAATAAAAATGAAGCTAGAACGATTTCCAATAGTGTCAGATGATGAAATTATGCTGACAGAGATGCCATTTATGAATTTATATGATGAGTCGGATCTCATTAGTAATATTAAGGGAGACTACCAAGATAAAAACTACTTGGAATGGTCGCCAATTACTACTGAAAAAAAGTCATCGACTAAGGCGCCAGAGAAACTGACTGAAAATAAGGAAAAATCCTACGCTGAACTTGCTCGTGAGGAAGCTAGAGCTGATTTGAAACGAAAACGTTCAGCAAAGTATTTGACACAAGATGTTAGTTTTACAAAACGCCATAAATCTTCAAATAATGTAGTAAGACAGGCAAATCAGCCAACAGCTCCTTTCCAAAAGGAAAATCCTGGTGAGCTTGCCAAATATAGTGACAAATTAACTCAGAGCCATTATATTTTGGCTGAAATAGCTCCACAGATGCAGGAGACAAGCAAAGAAGAGTATCTTGGACCAAAGAGAAATAATTATGATTTTTTAAAGAAAAGCCAGATTTATAACAAAAAAGAAAATCAATCAGAAAAAGTGCGTAAAATTGCTCAAGAGTTGAACTTGACAAATATGACAGAGTAAAGGGGAAAAAGATGGCAAAAACCTATCATTTTATCGGAATTAAAGGATCAGGGATGAGTGCCTTGGCCTTGATGTTGCACCAAATGGGGCATAAGGTCCAAGGATCTGATGTAGAGAAATACTACTTTACACAACGTGGCTTAGAGCAAGCAGGAATCAAAATTTTGCCTTTTGATGAGAACAATCTTCAAGGGGATATAGAAATTATCGCTGGGAATGCCTTTCGTCCAGATAACAATGTTGAAATTGCTTATGCAGACAAGAATGGACTAAGCTATAAACGTTATCATGAATTTCTTGGTAGCTTTATGCGTGACTTTATCAGCATGGGTGTTGCCGGAGCACACGGTAAGACTTCAACAACAGGTATGCTTTCTCACGTTTTGTCACACATCACTGATACAAGCTATCTAATTGGAGATGGTACAGGTCGTGGTTCTGAGAATGCCAAGTATTTTGTCTTCGAATCAGACGAGTACGAGCGTCATTTCATGCCATATCACCCAGAGTACTCTATTATTACTAATATCGACTTTGACCATCCTGACTATTTCACAAGCTTAGAGGATGTCTTCAACGCCTTCAATGATTATGCTAAACAAATCAGTAAAGGTTTGTTTGTCTATGGTGAAGATGCTGAGTTGCGTAAGATTACATCTGATGCTCCAATTTACTATTATGGTTTTGAAGCAGAAAACAATGACTTTGTAGCAAGTGACTTGCTTCGTTCTACTACTGGTTCAACCTTCACAGTTCACTTCCGTGGTCAAGAATTGGGTCAATTCCACATTCCAACTTTCGGACGCCACAATATCATGAATGCAACAGCAGTGATTGGTTTGCTTTATACTGCTGGCTTTGACTTGAATTTGGTGCGTGAACACTTGAAGACTTTTGGAGGAGTGAAACGTCGCTTTACAGAAAAGATTGTCAATGACACTGTCATCATCGATGATTTTGCGCATCACCCAACTGAAATTATCGCAACTCTAGATGCTGCACGTCAAAAGTACCCAAGCAAGGAAATCGTTGCTATTTTCCAACCGCATACTTTTACTCGTACAATTGCTTTGTTGGATGATTTTGCACAAGCTTTGAACCAGGCTGATGCAGTTTACTTAGCACAAATCTATGGATCTGCTCGTGAAGTTGATCATGGTGATGTTAAGGTTGAAGATTTAGCAGCCAAGATTGATAAAAAACATCAAGTTATCACAGTTGAAAATGTGTCTCCGCTCTTAGACCATGACAATGCTGTATACGTATTTATGGGAGCAGGTGACATTCAATCATATGAATACTCATTCGAACGTCTCTTGTCAAATTTGACAAGTAATGTTCAGTAAGGAACACCATGGAATTTCCAATTAAAATAAGGGAAGTTCAGCAATCTGATATCGAGCAGGTTTGCTTGATACAGGAGAGTACTCAAAACTTCCAAGAAACATTTAATAGAGAAATAATAGAAGAACGTATCCGTAATTTTGCGGATACGTTTCTCTTAGCTAGTTTAGATGATCAGGTGATTGCTTATATTTCAGCGATAGATTTTGCTACATCCTCAGTAAGTAGATGGATAGTAGAGATGGCAGATGGAGAAGCTATTAGTAATGAAAATCTTGTGATTGATGCTTTATCTGTTCATCCGAATTATCAAGGGCAAGGATTTGGAACCTTGTTGCTCGCAGCCATGAAACAAGTTGCTCTTCAACAAAATAGTCCAGCTATTTATCTGGTCTGTAAAGATGAATTGCTATCTTATTTTGAGATGAATGAATTTATAGAGCAAGGAATAGTAGATCTGGGAGTCGGAAATAAAGTTGATTTTCTCATGTGTTGGATGAATCCCTTTTATCAGGAGGAACTATGATTATTCGACAAGCTAGACTGAGTGATTTAGACCGTATTTTAGAGATTGAATTAGAGAATTTTTCAATTGAAGAAGCCATACCTCGATCTGTCTTTGAAGCACATTTAAAGGAAATAAAAACGAGCTTTCTAGTGGCTGAAAAAGAGGGGGAGATACTTGGTTATATCGAAGGACCAGTAGTCCCTCATCGTTATTTACAAGACCAGTCTTTCACTGAAGAAATAAAAGACCACAGTCATAAGGAAGGTGGTTATATATCTGTGACTTGTCTTTCGATAGCAAAAAAAGCTCAATCTCTAGGACTAGGGAAAAAACTCCTGACCGCATTGAAAGAAGTGGCTCTTAAGCACGAACGAGAGGGGATCAATCTGACCTGTCATGACTACCTTATTGAATACTATGAGAAGCATGGTTTTGTCAATGAAGGAAAGTCTAAGTCCCAATTTGCAGGAGAAGAATGGTATGATATGGTCTGGGAAAACAAGAATTAGTGAGTAGAAAGGCTTCTAAGGTTGCTTTTCTTTAGTTTTTAAGATATAATATTAAGGATTATCAACAAGGAGGTAAATACCTTTGAGCGAAAATTCAAATGAAGAAAAGTTGAGTTTTAAAGAGCAAATTTTGCGAGATTTAGAACGACTAAAAAAAGAGGCAAATGAAGTTGAACAAACGGATGATCTTTTTTCAACTTTAGCAAAATCTTCTGAAGCAACTTCAGAAAAAAAGGAACCAAGTATTTCGGAAGAGGAGTTGATTGCAAAATCAGTTGCAGCTGTTGATCAATTGATTGATAATGCCCCAACTGTTCCTGAGCGTCCTGTTCTTGTAGAAGAAGTTCCAGAAGAAGCTGCAGAGGAAGTACAAGAAGAAATTCCAGAAGCAGTACAAGAGGAAGTAGTTGAGTCATCTCAATCAATTCCGGAAAAAGAAGAAAATAATTCAATTCCAACTAGAGTTTCAGTTTCTTATCGTGCATTCGATACTGTTCCAGAAAAAGAAACAGTAAACCTTGCGTCACACAAGGAAGAATTGACAAGTCAAGAAGCTACTGAAGAAGCAGACCTTCCTAGAAGAAGTCGGAGAGAGTCTGCGAAACCAGCTAAGAAAAAGAAAAAATCCCACTTGAAAGGATTTTTAGTCACAGTATTGGTATTGCTGATCCTACTTGGTGCTGGTGGTTTCTTTGGACTTCGCTATGCTGAATCAGCCTTGCAACCAGTGGATCCAAGTTCTAAACAATATATGACTGTTCAGATTCCAGATGGATCTAATGCTCAAGAAATTGGTTCAACGTTGGAAAAATCTGGTGTCATTAAAAATGGTTTGATCTTTACACTTTATGTCAAGTATAAAAACTATAATGAATTAAAATCTGGTTATTATAATCTTCAAAAGAGTATGAGCGTTGAAGATATCATTAAAGAGTTGCAAAAGGGTGGTACACCTGAACCTCAAGAGGTTACACTTGCAAGCTTGACTATTCCAGAGGGATATACTTTAGAGCAAATTGCTCAAACTATTGGGCAACTTCAAGGCAACTTTAAGGAACCTTTGACAGCGGAAGCATTTTTGGCTAAAGTTCAAGATGAGACCTTTATTGCTCAAGAGGTTGCCAAATATCCAAACCTGCTTGCAAGCTTGCCAGCCAAAGATAGTGGTGTTCGTTACCGTTTAGAAGGTTATCTTTTCCCTGCGACTTTTACAATCAAAGAAAGTACAACTGTTGAAAGTTTAATTGATGAAATGCTAGCTGCAATGGATAAAAACCTATCTAGTCACTATGCTACAATCAAAGAAAAGAACTTAACAGTGAATGAACTCTTAACAATTGCCTCTCTTGTTGAGAAAGAAGGAGCAAAAACAGAGGATCGTAAGTTGATTGCTGGTGTATTCTATAATCGTTTGAACCAGGGTATGCCACTTCAAAGTAATATTGCCATCCTTTACGCAGAAGGTAAACTTGGTCAAAATATCAGTCTTGCTGATGATGCAGGTATTGATACAACAATCAATTCCCCATATAATGTTTATACAAACCTTGGCTTAATGCCTGGGCCAGTTGATAGCCCTAGCTTGGATGCTATCGAATCAAGTATCAATCAGACAAAGAGTGACTATCTCTACTTTGTAGCCAATGTTCAAGATGGTAAGGTTTACTATGCCACAACATTGGAAGATCATGACAAAAATGTTCAAGAACATATTAATGGTAAATTAAACAAATCAAATAGCACAAACTAAAATTATGTGGTTTTCCACATAATTTTGCTTTAAGAAAGTAAATTTTATTGAAACAATCAAAAGAAAGTTGAGAAAAATGGTAGAAAAAACTTATCCAATGACATTGGAAGAAAAGGAAAAACTCGAAAAAGAATTAGAAGAATTAAAATTAGTACGTCGTCCAGAAGTCGTAGAACGTATCAAGATTGCTCGTTCATACGGTGATTTGTCAGAAAATAGTGAGTATGAAGCAGCTAAGGATGAACAAGCCTTTGTTGAAGGACAAATATCAAGCTTGGAAACAAAAATCCGTTATGCAGAAATCGTTAATAGCGATGCAGTCGCTCAAGATGAAGTTGCCATTGGAAAAACTGTAACCATCCAAGAAGTTGGAGAAGACGAAGAGGAAGTATACATTATCGTTGGTTCAGCTGGTGCAGATGCTTTTGCAGGTAAAGTATCAAATGAAAGCCCAATTGGTCAAGCCTTGATTGGTAAGAAAACAGGTGATATTGCTACAATCGAAACACCTGCTGGAAGCTATGATGTTAAGATTTTAAAAGTTGAAAAAACAGTTTAATAGGATAGAGAAGAAGGAGTAGATATAGGGAAAACGCTTCCATCGCTCCTTTTCTTCATTTTAAAAACTTGAGGAGACTAGATGAATTCAGAAAATAAACATAAAAAGAAAAGTAAAATGGAGCGTGGATTAACAAACCGCCACGTTCAGGTTATGGCCATTGCGGGAACAATCGGGACTGGACTATTTTTGGGAGCTGGTCGGTCTATCAGTTTAACTGGACCTTCGATTGTCTTGGTATATATGATTACGGGTGGCTTTATGTATCTCATGATGCGTGCTATTGGAGAAATGTTGTACCAGGACCCAGAGCAACACACCTTTATCAATTTTATTACACGCTATCTTGGAAAGGGCTGGGGATATTTCTCGGTTTGGTCTTATTGGTTATCAGTAGTCTTTATTGGTATGGCTGAGATTACAGCAATCGCTCACTATGTTCAGTTTTGGTTTCCGTCTTGGCCATCTTGGTTGATTCAGGTTGTCTTTTTAACAATTTTAGGATTGGTCAATCTGATTGCAGTTAAAATATTTGGTGAAGTGGAATTTTGGTTTGCCATGATTAAAATTGTGGCCATCCTTGCCATGATTGCGACGGGTATTTTTATGGTCTTGACTGGCTTTGAAACTCCTTATGGATCAGCAAGCCTTGTCAATATCAGTGAGCAATTCTCCCTTTTCCCAAATGGAGGAATGAACTTTGTTATGGCCTTTCAAATGGTTTTCTTTGCTTACTTGATGATTGAGTTTATCGGCGTTACCACATCTGAAACCAAAGATCCTCGAAAAGTCTTGCCTAAGGCTGTTAAGGAAATTCCTTTGCGAATTATCTTCTTCTACGGTGGGGCTTTGCTTGCAATCATGTCTATTATTCCTTGGCGTGAGCTTTCTGCGACAGATTCACCATTTGTAACGGTATTTGAACTTGTTGGCCTTAAGTGGGCAGCAGCCTTGATTAACTTTGTTGTTTTGACTTCCGCTGCGTCAGCCTTGAATTCAACCCTTTACTCAACAGGTCGTCACTTGTACCAAATTGCCCATGATTCACAAAATCGTTTCTTGAAAGCTATTAAGGCAGATACACTTTCACGCCACAACGTTCCTCAGAATGCTATCATTGCTTCTGCGGTATTGATTGGTCTTGCAGCCTTTATCAATGTACTTCCTGGCGTATCAGATGCCTTTGCTTTGATTACGGCTTCTTCATCAGGTGTTTATATCGCCATCTACATCTTAATCATGGTGGCCCATCTTAAGTATCGCAAGTCAAAAGACTTTATGGCAGATGGCTATCTCATGCCCCAATATCGCTTGCTAAATCCTCTGACTATGCTCTTCTTCATCTTTGTATTCGGAACTCTCTTTTTACAAGAATCAACTGTAATGGGAGCCAGAGGTTCAGCTATCTGGATTGTTGCTTTTGGTATTTATAGCCAATGGAAATTTAGAAAATAAGTTATAAACTCATCAACTTAGGTTGATGAGTTTTCTAGTTTGACAGCTCTTGGTAATAAGACTATAATCAAGCTATAAGTATCTTCGAGGAGGTTTGGATGCAGGTAAGATTGGAAAATATAGAGTCTCAGAAATCGCAAATTATAGGAGACTTGATTCGCTCCTATAATCGTTCCAAAAGAGAAGTTGCTGAAAGCGAGCCACTTAATCTGTATATTGAAGATGAACATGGTGAGATCATGGCTGGATTAGTAGCAGAGACTTTCGGGAATTGGTTAGAAATTGAGTATTTGTTTGTGAAGGAGGACATACGAGGACAAGGAATCGGATCCCAACTATTGCACCAAGCAGAGAGTGAAGCTAAAAAGAGAAACTGTCGCTTTGCTTTTGTGAATACTTATCAGTTTCAAGCGCCAGCCTTTTATCAAAAGCAGGGCTACAAGGAAGTCTTTACCTTAAAAGATTATCCCTGCACTGGACAAAGGCACTATTATCAAAAAGATTTGTAAACAGAGAACTCTCTATCATGTAAGTGGTAGAGTTTTTTGTAAAAAAAATCCCACAAAATGACAGATATATATTTCATAATGTAAAATATATGATATAATAAAGGTGAAAAAAGAAGCGCGACTTTTAAAATTAAGGAGGAGGTAACAAGTGGCTAAGAATTTAAAATTAAAGTTAGCTCGAGTGGAGCTTGACATGACACAAGGTGATTTGGCAGAAGCTGTGGGTGTCACTAGGCAGACTATCGGTTTGATAGAAGCTGGAAAGTACAATCCTTCGCTTTCACTTTGCCAATCCATTTGCAGGTGTTTAGGTAAAACGCTGGATCAATTATTTTGGGAGGAAGAAGATGAAAAATAAATTTTATTATTATCAATTACTAGACGAAAGAGAAGAACAACTGATGAATAAAGCATGGGCAGAGAGTTTTCATATCTCTATCGGATTGTTGTTTCTAGCTTATATCATATCGGTGTTAGCACCAAGCCTTTTTACTCCCAGCATGCTTCTCGTAATTATCATCATAGGGAATTTTTACTTTTTCAACCGTGCTCGAAGTCTAGGTGTAACCTATTATAGTCGTTTTCATTTTACAATTTTAGGATGCCTATTATTAACTCTAGTGATTACAGCTAGCTTGATGCTACAAAACTATCAGTTCAATATCGAAATTTACCAGCACAACCCTTTACATTTTAAATACATTTATGCTTGGGTCATTACATATCTCCTTTATCTTCCTTGGGTCTTTATTGGTAATCTCGGCCTTAAGAGTTATGGAGAATGGGCTCAGAAAAAGTTTGAACAGGATATGGATGAACTTGAGAGTATGGAATAGCTTGTTAGCTTTTTCTCCATCTTGGTAAAATGTGTTATAATAGTACTAATTTATGAGAAAAGAAGAAATATTTTCTTCTTTTTACAAATAAGGAAGAAGGACAGTATATGTACCCAGATGACAGTTTAACATTGCACACAGATTTGTATCAGATTAACATGATGCAGGTTTACTTCGACCAAGGAATTCATAACAAGAAAGCAGTTTTTGAAGTTTATTTCCGCCAACAACCGTTTAAAAATGGTTATGCTGTTTTTGCAGGTTTGGAACGCATTGTGAACTACCTAGAAAACCTGCGCTTTTCTGATAGCGATATAGCTTATTTGGAGTCACTTGGTTATCATGGTGCCTTCCTGGAATATCTCCGTAATCTCAAGTTAGAGTTGACGGTGCGTTCTGCTCAAGAAGGGGACTTAGTATTTGCTAATGAACCGATTGTTCAAGTGGAAGGACCTTTAGCGCAGTGTCAATTGGTTGAAACAGCTCTTTTGAATATTGTTAATTTTCAAACCTTGATTGCGACCAAGGCAGCTCGTATTCGCTCGGTCATTGAAGATGAGCCTTTGATGGAGTTCGGTACACGTCGTGCGCAAGAGATGGATGCAGCTATCTGGGGAACACGTGCGGCTGTTATTGGTGGTGCCAATGGAACTAGTAATGTACGTGCAGGTAAGCTCTTTGGTATTCCGGTTTTAGGAACTCATGCTCATGCTTTAGTTCAAGTTTATGGCAATGACTATCAGGCTTTCAAGGCTTATGCCTCAACTCACAAAAACTGTGTCTTCCTAGTGGATACCTACGATACTCTTCGCATCGGTGTTCCAGCAGCAATTCAGGTTGCGCGTGAACTCGGTGACAAGATTAATTTCCTTGGTGTTCGTATTGACTCTGGTGATATCGCCTATATTTCTAAAAAGGTTCGTCAACAACTGGACGAGGCAGGATTTACTGATGCTAAGATTTATGCATCCAATGACCTTGATGAAAATACCATCCTTAACCTCAAGATGCAAAAAGCTAAGATTGATGTTTGGGGTGTAGGAACTAAGCTCATTACAGCCTATGACCAACCAGCTCTAGGAGCAGTTTATAAGGTTGTTGCCATTGAAGATGAAAATGGTCAGATGCGCAATACTATCAAACTCTCTAGCAATGCTGAAAAAGTTTCAACTCCAGGTAAGAAACAAGTTTGGCGCATTACCAGTCGTGAAAAAGGAAAATCTGAAGGTGATTATATTACCTATGACGGCGTTGATGTGTCAAGTATGACTGAACTCAAGATGTTCCACCCAACCTATACTTATATCAAGAAAACTGTCCGCAATTTTGATGCAGTTCCTCTCTTGGTGGATATTTTCAAGGATGGAAAACTAATCTATGATTCACCGAGTCTACCTGAAATTCAAGCTTATGCTCGCAAGGAATTTGATAAGCTTTGGGATGAATACAAACGTGTTCTTAACCCACAACATTATCCAGTAGACTTAGCGCATGATATTTGGCAAGATAAGATGGACTTGATTGACAAGATGCGTAAGGCAGCTCTAGGTGAAGGAGAAGAAGAATGAGTTTGCAAGAGACCATTATCCAGCAATTAGGGGTTAAACCTGTCATCGACCCTCAAGAAGAAATCCGTCGTTCCATTGACTTTCTAAAAAGATATTTGAAGAAACATCCCTTCCTTAAAAGTTATGTATTAGGAATTTCTGGTGGTCAAGACTCGACTTTAGCTGGTCGCCTTGCCCAACTAGCTATAGAAGAAATGCGAGCTGAAACCGGTGATGATTCTTATAAATTTATAGCAGTTCGCCTGCCTTATGGAATTCAAGCAGATGAGGATGATGCCCAAAAAGCCCTAGATTTTATCCAGCCAGATGTGAGTTTGGTGGTCAATATCAAGGATTCTGTAGATGCAATGGCAGCGGCAGTAGAGGCTACTGGTAGTCCAATGTTAGACTTTAATAAAGGGAATATCAAGGCTAGAAGCCGGATGATTGCCCAATATGCACTCGCAGGAGCTCATAGCGGAGCAGTTATTGGTACTGACCATGCTGCAGAAAATGTCACAGGTTTCTTTACCAAGTTCGGTGACGGCGGTGCAGATATTCTTCCTCTCTATCGCCTCAATAAACGTCAAGGAAAACAACTATTGATAGAGCTCGGAGCTGATCCTGCTCTCTATGAAAAAGTACCGATTGCCGATCTAGAAGAAGAAAAACCAGGTATTGCAGATGAAGTAGCCTTGGGAGTCACTTACAATGAAATCGATGATTACCTCGAAGGTAAGCAAGTCAGCCCAGAAGCGCAAGCAACCATTGAAAAATGGTGGTACAAAGGCCAACACAAACGCCACCTACCAATCACTGTCTTTGATACGTTTTGGGAGTAAAAACCTCCGGGGGAGGTTTTTATCCCGAGTCTAGAAACAGGAGAACGAGGAAGGTCCGGGACCCTCTCACCTAGAAATAAGAAAGCGAAGAAGGTCCAGTGGACCTTTTTAGCTTGGGCATTCAAATAGAAAGCGAGTTACGATTATGAAACCACTAGGTACACAACCTATAGAAACTGAACGATTGATCTTGAGGAGATTTGTGGAAGGTGATGCTGAAGCCATGTTTGATAATTGGGCTTCACGCTCAGAAAATCTGACTTATGTGACTTGGAATCCACACCTGAATGTCGAACAGACTAGAAATTCTATTGGCAATTGGGTAGCATCCTACGACAATCCTAACTATTACAAATGGGCCATTTGTCTCAAAGATAATCCAGACTATGTCATTGGAGATATTAGTCTGGTCAGTGTGGATGAAGAAAAGTCTAGCTGTGAGATGGGATATATCTTAGGGATGGACTACTGGGGACGAGGACTCATGACAGAAGCCTTGAAGGCAGTTTTATCATACTGTCTAGATGAAATTGGATTTGAAGAGGTTGATGCTTGCTATGCAAGTTTAAATCCTGCCTCTGGTCGTGTGATGGAAAAGGCGGGTATGACTTTTTGGAAGACGATTCCTAATGCAGTTGAACGAAAAGGTTATATAGCTGATAAAATTTATTATCAAACCAAAAAATAAGATGGAAAAGAATAACTTTTCCATCTTATTTCTTATAATTTACTTTTTAATCAAAATAAAGCAAGTCTTTGCTGGTGCTTGTAAACAGATCGAAACCATCTTTGGTAACAACACCGCAGTCCTCGATACGAACACCGACTTTACCAGGGATGTAGATACCAGGCTCAACTGAGAAGCACATGCCTTCTTCGATAACCATGTCGTTTCCTTCCATGATGGATGGGAATTCGTGGACATCCATACCGATCCCATGACCGAGACGGTGGTTGAAGTACTCACCGTAACCAGCTTTTTCAATCACTTCACGAGCTGCGCGGTCTACTTCATGAGCTGTCACACCAGGTTTGATAAAGTCAAGGGCAGCTTGTTGGGCTTCCAGGGTCAAGTTGTAGATATCTTTCTTGAATTGGTCTGGTTTACCAACAGCGACTGTACGAGTCATATCTGATGCATAACCATTCACCATCACACCGAGGTCAAAGAGGAGAAGGGCATTGTTTTCGACCTTGTTGGCTCCAGGAATACCATGTGGATTCGCAGCATTATCACCAGTCAAAACCATGGTGTCGAAGCTCATTTCATAGCCTTCACGTTTCATAGCAAAATCGATTTGCGCAATGATATCAGTTTCCGTATTATCAAGAGAGATATTGTCAAAACCAACTTTAACAGACTTGTCGGCGTAAACACCTGCAACCATCATCTTTTGCACTTCGTCAGCTGATTTGATCAAGCGCATGCGTTGGATCAATGGAGTCAAGTTATCAAACTCAGCACTTTCAAAGACAGTTTTCAAACCGTGGTATTTAGTCAAGATGAGATTGTCAAACTCAACTGCTACACGTTTGAAATCAAGCTGTGACAAGGAGTTTTGGATTTTCTTCCAAGGGTTTTCAGAGTCCACGTAGCCAACTACTGGGAAAGAGACAGTGCTAGTCGCACGTTCAACCTCAAGTGCTGGAACGAAGAGAAGTGGTTCTTGGTTTCCAAGGACAAAAAGGAACATTTGACGTTCGTGTGGATCACTGTAAAAGCCAGTGAGGTAATTAATTGTGACGGGGTCAGATACGACAGCGACGTCTAGCTTTTCTGATTCAAGATAAGTTAAGATTTGTTGTAATTTAGACATATGCTACCTTCTTTCTACCCCTCTATTTTTGCAAAAATTAGTAGAAAATGCAAGGGAGAAGGGGAAAAGAACCTAAAAAAATTCCAACAGCTAATAGCATGTTGGAATCTAAATATTAATTGAAGTCTGCCTTGCTTTTCACATCGCTGTATTCTTCAGCGACTTCTTGGCTAAGGATATCCTCATAAGCTGGAAGGACAATGTCCTGACCATATTTTTTCTTAAGAGCAGTAGTGACCAAGCGATAGGCTAGGTTGGCGTTACGAGATAAGATAGGCCCGTGGAAATAAGAACCGAAAACATTTTTATAGTGAACACCTTCACCGACTTTTTCTTCGTTGTTTCCATTTCCGTAAACAACCTGCCCCAATGGTTTTTGGTCAACTGAGAGGAAGGTACGGCCTTGGTGATTTTCAAAACCATAGTAGGTTTCATCGAATTCTTCGTTATGAATTTTAATGTCACCAATGAATCGGTTATTGGTTTGGTTGAGTGTATAGTGTCCCATGACACCCAAGCCTTCAATGCGTCTTCCAGAAGCTTCAATATAGTATTGGCCTAATAGCTGGAAGCCACCACAGATAGCAAGAACGACACCATCATTTTGGATAAAGTTGTCGATACTATCTTTTTTATCGGGTAGATCACCAGCAATGATACTCTGTTCAAAGTCTTGACCACCGCCGAAAAAGGCGATGTCGTAGTGATTTTCATCGAAATTATCATGAAGCGAAACGATATCAACTGTTACATGAGCACCTAGCTTTTCAGCTACGTACTTGAGCATGAGGATGTTTCCATTATCTCCATAGGTGTTCATGAGATTCCCATAGAGGTGGGCGATATTTAGTTGGTAAGGATAGTTGCCGTCTTTTGAGGAAAGTGAAGTATAAACCATTAGTTCATCTCCTTTCTAACAAGCTGACGATTGGCTAGTAATTCTCGGAATTCTAGCATAGCCGTATAAGTCGCAAGGATATAGGCATGCTTGCAGTCTTGAGCTTCGATTGTTTTGAGAACTTGTTCCAGGCTACTTGTTTCAGTGATCTTGTCAGCTGGATAGCCAGTAACACGTAAACGACGAGCAATTTCAGAATGACGAACTCCACCCGCGTTGATTTCAGGAATGTCCATATCCGTAATTTGCTCAAAGTCAGCATCCCAAATCCAGCTGGTATCAATCCCGTCCGCATAATTTGCATTGAGGAGAACAGAAAGACTAAATGGGTAAGGAGCTAGTTTGATCATTTCGATAGCCTGGGTAGCACCAACAGGATTCTTGATGAGGACCAGTGTACATTCCTTGTCACCGATATGGAAGGTTTCTTGTCGTCCAAAGACAGCACGACTCTTGTCAAATCCTTGTTTAATCAGTTGAGAATCAGCGCCTAGGTAACGGGCGATAGCAACTGCAGCCAGAGCATTGTAGATATTATAAAGCCCACCGATTTGGATACCGTATTCTTGGTCGTCGATAACAAAGCGAGAACGATTGTTGGTCAACTCAACCAATTCTGTCAGACGGTAGTCCAAGTCAGGACGTTTACATCCACAATTTCCACAGATATAAGCTCCCAAGTTAGCATATGTATTTAGCTCATATTTTAAAATACTTTGACATTCAGGGCAGAGAATACCTTCAGTATTGTAGTGAGCAAGTTGCGCTGGACCTTTTTCTAGATCAAAACCAAAATACTGAACAGGATTTGAAATTGCAGGCTTGTAGAAAAGCGGACTATCACCGTTTAGCAGAACAGTAGCAGTAGGAACTTTTCGAATAGCGTCCAAAATCATGTTGTAGGTCGTATAAATTTCACCGTAGCGGTCCATTTGATCGCGAAAAATATTGGTGATAACGAAAAGACTAGGCTGGATGTAGTCACAGATATGTGAGAGACTAGCTTCGTCGATTTCAAGAACTGCAATATTTTTTCCAGTTTTTGAAGATTTTGCAGTCAAGAAAGTAGTCGTAATCCCTGTGATCATGTTGGCACCACTTGGATTGGTTAACACTTGACCGTAAATTTCCTTTAGGATACCGACAGTGAGAGCGGTTGTCAAGGTTTTTCCATTGGTACCAGTTATCACAACAATCTCGTAGTTCTTCGCTAAATTTTGTAGAATATCTTTATCAAATTGAAGGGCAAGTTTTCCAGGCAGCGTACTTCCACGTCCAAGACGACTCAAAATAAAATGAGAAGAACGCCCAGCAAGAAGGCCCAAAGTAGTTTTTAATTTCATGTTTCTATTATATCATAAATGCTGGAAAAGACAGATTTGAGATTTTAGAAAAAGAAAAACAGCCCGCTATCGGACTGCTTTCTATAATTAAATCGCAAACAAGTCATTCAAGTTTTCAGCCAATGTTGGGTGAGTGAAGATTTGTTTTGTGAAGTAAGTGTATGGGATATTGTTGTCCATAGCAACAGTAATAATGTTGATGATTTCTTGTGATCCTTCAGAGAAGATAGTTGCACCGAGAATTTCTTTAGTTTCAGTGTTGACAACAGCTTTGAAGGCTCCACGAAGGTCACCATTTACATGACCACGAGGCATAGCAGCAACAGGGATTTCCTTAACAGCGTGTGGAATTTTCAAATCAGCTGCTTGACTTTCAGTCAAACCAACTTGTGAAAGTGCTGGTGTGATGAACATGGTGTTTGGAACATTGAGACGGTCTTCAAGTGTGTAGCTGCCATCACCAGCAAGGTAGCTGTAAACAACACGGAAGTCATCTAGTGAAATGTAGGTAAATTGAAGTCCACCGTTGACATCTCCAACTGCAAAGACACCAGGAACGTTTGTTTGACAATGTTTGTCTACCTTAATCGCACCACGTTCAGTTAGTTCAATATCTGTATTTTCAAGTTGAAGTGGTTCTACATTTGGTTTACGTCCAGTTGCGTAGAGAAGGGCATCAAAACGGTAGGTTTCATTCTCTGTCACGACAAGAACTTGGTCACCATCGTTTTTGATTTCAGTAGTATGGATATTTTGAAGGAGTTCAATGCCGTCTTCTTCCATGTATTGTTTAGCAAGAGCAGCAATAGAAGGTTCTGCGCGAGGTAGGAAAGTATCTAGAGCATCTAGGACTGTTACCTTGCTTCCGAGTTTATTGTAGAGACCAGCAAACTCAAGACCGATATTTCCACCACCAAGGATTCCGAGTTTTTCTGGTAATTGTTCCAAGTTTTGGATACCAGTTGAATCAAAGACATTCTTGCTAGTAGATAGTCCTGGAATAGGCAAAACGTTTGAAACAGCACCAGTGTTGATAACGATTGTTTCAGCAGTTAGTTCTTGTTTTTCATCACCAGCTTGAATTTCGATGACTTTATTAGAAACAAAGTGGGCTTCGGCATCAATGATATCAACTCCAGTACCAGCGATAGTAGCATAGTTTTTACCATTGAGGCGGCTCGTAATTGTATTTTTTGTTGCCATAACCTCGTCAAATGACAAGTCCTTTTCTGCAGCAACTAACAAGGTTTTAGTTGGAATACAACCGATGTTGATACAAGTTCCACCGTACATTGCTTTGTTGCGTTCGATAAGGGCAACTTTTTTACCAGCTGAAGCTAGTTTGGCAGCAAGAGTTTTACCTGCCTTACCAAATCCAATAACAATTAAATCGTATGTTAACATTTTTAAATCCTCCTGTTTGATTTCATTCTAGCATAAGAAAAAATTTTTTTCACAATTCTGCTACGGAAAAAAATATTGGACTAAATTAGTCTCACGAAAGCTTTTGAGAATCAAGTTCAAAAAATAGAAAAATCGTTTACATGATTTAATCAAGTGGTTAGACTATCTTTTGACCCTCTCTTGTGTTATACTAGATAAGTTGCAAAGAAAGCAGTACTTTTCTTTAGTGGAAAAGAAGCAACACGATCTTTCATATAAAGATATGAAAAACCGTCATGAAAAGAAAAGTATAAACTAAGCGCTATAGGATGGCTTCGCACCATCTTTAGAAAGAAGAAAAACGTGAAATTTAATGAATTTAACTTATCTGCCGACCTTTTAGCAGAAGTTGAAAAAGCAGGATTTGTAGAAGCAAGTCCTATCCAAGAGCAAACCATTCCTTTGGCTCTTGAAGGAAAAGATGTTATCGGTCAAGCACAGACTGGTACAGGGAAAACAGCAGCTTTTGGCTTGCCAACCCTTGAAAAAATTCGAACAGAAGAAGCAACTATCCAAGCTTTGGTGATTGCCCCAACTCGTGAACTGGCTGTTCAAAGTCAAGAAGAGCTTTTCCGCTTTGGTCGTAGTAAAGGTGTGAAAGTCCGTTCAGTATACGGTGGTTCAAGTATTGAAAAACAAATCAAGGCTCTGAAATCAGGTGCTCACATCGTTGTAGGAACACCGGGACGTTTACTTGACTTGATTAAACGTAAGGCTCTGAAATTACATGATATTGAAACCTTGATCTTAGACGAAGCAGATGAAATGCTGAACATGGGATTCCTTGAAGATATAGAAGCCATCATCTCTCGTGTCCCAGAAAATCGTCAAACCTTGCTCTTTTCAGCAACTATGCCAGATGCTATCAAACGTATTGGTGTTCAGTTCATGAAAGAACCTGAGCATGTGAAGATTGCTGCTAAAGAATTAACTACAGAACTGGTAGACCAGTATTATATCCGCGTTAAGGAACAAGAAAAATTTGACACCATGACTCGTCTCATGGATGTTGATCAACCTGAGTTGTCTATTGTCTTCGGTCGTACCAAACGTCGTGTGGATGAATTGACTCGTGGGCTTAAAATCCGTGGTTTCCGTGCAGAAGGGATTCATGGAGATTTGGACCAAAATAAACGTCTTCGTGTCCTTCGTGATTTTAAAAATGGCAACCTTGATGTCTTAGTTGCAACAGACGTGGCTGCTCGTGGTTTGGATATTTCAGGTGTGACTCATGTCTACAACTACGATATCCCACAAGATCCTGAGAGTTATGTTCACCGTATTGGTCGTACAGGACGTGCAGGTAAGTCAGGTCAGTCTATTACCTTCGTTTCACCTAATGAAATGGGTTATCTCCAAATCATTGAGAACTTGACTAAGAAACGTATGAAAGGTCTCAAACCTGCAAGTGCAGAAGAAGCCTTCCAAGCTAAGAAGCAAGTAGCTCTTAAGAAAATTGAACGTGATTTTGCGAATGAGGAGATTCGTAGTAACTTTGAGAAGTTTGGCAAGGATGCTCGTCAATTGGCCTCAGAATTCAGCCCAGAAGAATTGGCCATGTATATCCTCAGCTTAACAGTTCAAGACCCAGATAGTCTTCCTGAGGTTGAGATTGCACGTGAAAAACCCTTACCATTTAAACCATCTGGTGGTGGCTTCGGTGGCAAAGGCAAGGGTGGTCGAGGAGGCCGTCGTGGAGATGACCGTCGAGACCGTGATCGCCGTGGCAATGGACGTCGTGATGACTATCGTAAAGGTGGACGTTCAAAGGATCGCTTTGATAAAGAAAAGCGTTACCGCAAGGATACTAAAAAACCACGCAATACTTCAAGCGAGAAGAAAACAGGCTTTGTTATTCGTAACAAAGGAGATAAATAACAAAAAAAGCGGTTCACTGAGGTGGATCGCTTTTATATATAAGGAGACCGAGAGTCATATGAAAAAGTAATACGAGAAGTTTGTATTTATATATTTGTTATCTTGTAATATTATTCTATCAAAAAATCAGGAAGCTGTCAATAAGAAAATTATAAAAAATAGGAAAAATTTTCGAATACACTTGAATTGCAATTCAATAAACAATTTTCAGATAATTGTTGAAAAAGTCAGAATTTTATGATATAATGAAAGCGATTATATGCGAGGTAAAAAATGGCACATTTATTAGAAAAAACAAGAAAAATCACATCAATGTTAAAACGTTCGGAGGAGCAATTACAAGATGAGCTTCCTTATAATGCCATTACACGTCAATTAGCAGATATTATTGACTGTAACGCTTGTATTGTGAATAGCAAGGGTCGTTTGTTGGGCTACTTTATGCGCTACAAAACTAATAATGACCGAGTAGAGCAATTCTTCCAATCAAAGACTTTCCCAGAAGATTATGTGCAAGGTGCGAACATGATCTACGATACGGAGGCCAATCTTCCAGTAGAGCATGATTTGACAATTTTCCCAACTGAGAGTCGTTCTGATTTCCCAGATGGTTTGACAACGATTGCTCCAATCCATGTCTCTGGTATTCGCTTGGGTTCATTGATTATTTGGCGCAATGATAAGAAGTTTGAAGAAGATGATTTGATTCTGGTTGAGATTGCCAGTACAGTAGTAGGAATTCAACTCTTGAACTTCCAACGTGAAGAAGATGAGAAAAATATTCGTCGTCGTACGGCTGTAACTATGGCGGTTAATACTCTTTCATACTCTGAGCTTAGAGCAGTATCGGCTATTCTAGCTGAATTAAATGGTAATGAAGGTCAATTAACAGCTTCAGTCATTGCTGACCGTATCGGTATCACTCGTTCTGTAATTGTTAATGCCCTTCGTAAACTTGAATCCGCAGGGATTATTGAGAGTCGTTCTCTTGGTATGAAAGGAACTTATCTCAAAGTTCTCATTCCAGATATTTTTGAAGAAGTGAAAAAGAGGGACTATTAATGGCTAAGGCTTTAATTTCTATTGACTATACAGAAGATTTTGTAGCGGATCATGGGAAACTGACTGCGGGAGCTCCAGCTCAAGCAATATCTGATGATATATATGGGGTGACTCAAAAGGCTTTTGAACGTGGAGATTATATCTTTTTTACCATCGATGCTCATGAAGAAAATGATGTTTTTCATCCTGAAAGTAAGCTGTTCCCGCCTCATAATATTATTGGGACTAGTGGACGAAACTTGTATGGCAAGTTAGCAGACTTTTATCATGAGCATGCTGATGATAGTCGTGTTTTCTGGATGGATAAACGTCACTATTCGGCCTTTTCTGGAACAGATTTGGATATCCGTCTCAGAGAGCGTAGGGTAGATACTGTCATTTTGACGGGAGTTCTTACAGATATCTGTGTCTTGCATACGGCCATTGATGCTTATAATCTTGGTTACCAGATAGAAGTTGTCAAACCAGCAGTTGCATCCATTTGGTCTGAAAATCATGCCTTTGCACTTGGACATTTCAAGAATACACTTGGTGCGAAATTGCTTGATGAAAATTTGCTTGAAATTACAGAATAATACATTTCAAGATGAAAAAATCTGAAAAAAGTCTTGACAATTTTTTTCAAAGTTGATATACTAGTAAAGTAATCGACGCGGGGATGGCGGAATTGGCAGACGCGCAGGACTAAGGATCCTGTGACCGCTTTAGGTCGTGAGGGTTCAAGTCCCTCTCTCCGCATAGTAGTGAGCTAGCTTTGGCTAGCTTTTTATTTTTCATCAAAAAGAGCAAAAATATTTTTGCTCTTTTTTTGGTATTTCATAAACATTTCATATTTGAATATTATAATGGTTTTACAAATATGGAGGTGCTATATGAATCCCACTCAAAGAGCTTGGGCTTACGTCAGTAGAAAACGACTGAGAAGTCTCATATTATTCCTGATTCTATTTGTCTTATTGGCTGGAATATCGGCTTGTTTGACGCTCATGAAGTCCAACAAAACAGTAGAAAATAATCTCTATCGCTCATTGAACACGTCTTTTTCGATTAAAAGAATAGAAGCAGATCAGACCTTTCAACTGTCTCAACTAGATGACCTAAAAAAAATAAAAGGTCTTGAGGAGATTTCACCAGAGCTTGAGACAATAGCTAAATTGACTGATAAAGAAGTCGTTACTGGAGAACAAAGTATTCAAAGGGATGATTTGACAGAGGCTGAAAAAAATCTCATCAGTTTAATTGCTTTAGAAGACTCTTCCAAGGATGTTTCTTTTACAAGTTCCGCCTTTAGTCTTAAAGAAGGAAGACATCTACAAAAAGGAGATAACCAGAAAATATTAGTCCACGAAGATTTAGCCAAGAAAAACAATCTAAAGCTAGGAGATAAGATTAACTTAAATTCTGGACCAGTAGAAGATAGTAGTGGACAAAGGCTAGACTATGAAATCGTAGGTATTTTCTCAGGTAAGAAGCAAGAGAAATTCACTGGTCTTTCGTCAGATTTTAGTGAAAATACGGTCTATACAGACTTCGAAAGTAGCCAAACTCTTCTTGGAAATAAGGAAGCTCAAGTTAGCGCCGCTCGTTTTTATTTAGAAAATCCAAAAGATATGGATAGGATCATTCAAGAGGTTGAAAAGTTATCTCTGGAAACTAAAGGATATCAAGTCGAAAAGGAAAATAAGGCTTTTGAACAAATCAAGGATTCAGTTTCGACCTTCCAAACCTTCCTACAGATTTTCCTCTATGGCATTATGATCGCTGGTGTAGGAGCACTGGTTTTGGTCTTGTCCCTTTGGTTACGAGAACGAGTCTACGAGGTTGGTATTTTATTGGCACTAGGTAAGGGAAAAGGAGCAATCTTTAGTCAATTCTGCCTGGAAGTCATCCTAGTTTCATTGGCAGCTATTCTGCCGGCATTTGTGGCTGGGAATGCCATTACTTCCTATCTCTTGAAGACTGTACTAGCAAGCGGCGACCAAGCTGCCCTACAAGATACGCTAGCAAAAGCAACGAGTCTTTCAACAAGTCTTCTATCATTTGGAGAATCTTATATCTTCCTACTTATCATCAGCTGCTTGTCAGTTGCACTTTGTTTCCTATTTTTATTTAGAAAATCACCGAAAGAAATTTTATCATCCATCAGTTAATAAAGGAGAAATTATGACTTTACTACAATTACAAGATCTTACTTATCGTTACAAGAACACTGCAGAAGCTGTATTATATAAAATCAATTACGATTTTGAACCTGGTAAGTTTTATAGTATTATCGGAGAATCAGGAGCTGGGAAGTCAACACTCTTATCTCTATTAGCAGGACTTGATAGCCCAGTCGAAGGAGCTATCTTATTCGAAGGCAAGGATATTCGTGAACAAGGTTATTCTTATCATCGCATGCACCATATCTCGCTAGTTTTCCAAAACTATAACTTGATTGATTATCTTTCTCCATTGGAAAATATCCGCTTGGTTAATAAAAAAGCTAGTAAGGATACCCTTCTTGAACTTGGTTTAGATGAAAGTCAAATCAAGCGGAATGTTCTCCAATTATCAGGTGGACAGCAACAACGGGTTGCCATTGCTCGTAGTTTGGTATCTGAGGCACCAGTGATTTTAGCAGATGAACCAACAGGAAACTTGGATCCTAAGACTGCTGGAGATATTATCGATTTGCTCAAATCTCTTGCTGAGAAAACAGGCAAGTGTGTGATCGTTGTGACCCACAGTAAGGAAGTAGCACAAGCATCAGATATTACACTGGAATTGAAGAATAAGAAACTGACTGAAATAAGAACAAACAGTAACTAAAACTTTTAAACATATTAAAAACTGAAGTAAATCTAGAAAGGAATCTTATGTTACACAACGCATTTGCCTATGTCACAAGAAAATTTTTCAAGTCTATTGTGATCTTTCTTATCATTCTCTTGATGGCCAGTTTGAGTTTGGTCGGCTTGTCTATCAAGGGAGCGACAGCCAAGGCTTCTCAAGAAACCTTTAAAAATATCACCAATAGTTTCTCCATGCAAATCAACCGTAGGGTCAATCAAGGAACTCCACGTGGTGCAGGGAATATCAAGGGTGAAGATATCAAAAAGATTACCGAGAATAAAGCTATTGAATCCTACATCAAACGGATTAATGCTATCGGTGATTTGACAGGCTATGAACTGATTGAAACGCCTGAAACCAAGAAAAATCTAACTGGAGATCGAGCTCAACGTTTTGGAAGTAGCTTGATGATAACAGGTGTCAATGACTCTTCTAAAGAAGACAAGTTTGTGTCAGGCTCTTACAAACTAGTCGAAGGAGAACATTTAACAAACGATGACAAATACCAGATTCTCATGCACAAAGACTTGGCTGCTAAACATGGCTGGAAGGTAGGGGACAAGGTCAAACTGAACTCCAATATCTACGATGCAGATAATGAAAAAGGAGCCAAGGAAACAGTAGAAGTAACGATCAAAGGACTTTTTGATGGGCACAACAAATCTGCTGTAACCTATTCACAAGAACTCTATGAGAATACAGCTATCACAGATATTCACACAGCAGCCCAACTCTATGGTTATACAGAAGATACAGCTATTTATGGAGATGCTACCTTCTTTGTGGCTGGAGATAAGAACCTAGATACTGTCATGCAAGAATTAGGGTCTATCAACGGCATCAACTGGAAGATGTATAGCTTGATTAAGAGTTCATCTAACTATCCTGCCCTCGAACAATCTATCTCAGGCATGTACAAGATGGCTAATCTTCTCTTCTGGGGTAGCTTGAGCTTCTCAGTTCTTCTACTCGCTCTCTTACTCACCCTATGGATTAACGCTCGTCGTAAAGAGGTTGGAATTCTCCTTTCAATTGGTCTAAAACAAGCAAGTATTCTAGGACAATTTATCACAGAAGCAGTTATGATTGCAATTCCAGCACTAATTTCAGCTTACTTCTTGGCTAACTATACTGCTCGTGCCATTGGAAATACAGTTCTTGCAAATGTCACATCAGATGTGGCTAAGCAAGCTAGTAAGGCAGCCCAGGCCTCTAATCTTGGTGGTGGTGCAGAAGTTGATGGCTTTAGCAAGACTCTTTCAAGTTTGGATATTTCCATTCAACCTTCTGACTTTGCTATCATCTTTGTACTTGGCTTGGTTCTAGTAGTACTAGTTATGGCACTTGCTTCAAGTAATCTCCTCTTTAAACAACCAAAAGAACTTTTGATAGATAGTGAATAAAAAACATGCTACCTATTCTCATTCAAATGAGATATAATATAGGTAGCATTTTTGATAGAAAAGGATTTATATGAAAATTCTAATTGTAGAAGATGAAGACATGATCCGTGAGGGAATTAGTGATTATTTGACGGATTGTGGCTATGAAACCATTCAGGCAGCAGATGGCCTTGAGGCTTTAAAACAATTTTCCAATCACCAAGTTGCCTTGGTTCTCTTAGATATTCAAATGCCGAAACTCAATGGTTTAGAGGTTTTGTCAGAAATCCGTAAAAGCAGTCAAGTTCCGGTCTTGATGTTGACAGCCTTTCAGGACGAAGAATATAAGATGAGTGCCTTTGCTGCATTAGCAGATGGATATTTGGAAAAGCCTTTTTCCCTATCTTTATTAAAGGTACGAGTGGATGCCATCTTTAAGCGTTATTATGATACTGGTCGTATTTTTACCTATAGGGACACCCAGGTAGACTTTGACAGTTATAGCGCTAAAGTAGCAGGTCAAGAAGTTGCAGTGAATGCAAAAGAACTAGAAATTTTAGACTATCTGGTTAAAAATGAAGGTCGAGCCTTAACACGGTCGCAGATTATCGATGCTGTATGGAAGATGACAGATGAGGTTCCTTTTGACAGAGTGATCGATGTCTATATCAAGGAACTACGGAAAAAATTGGATTTAGACTGTATTCTTACCGTGCGCAATGTTGGTTATAAATTGGAGAGAAAATGAGACGTTCAGGTTTATTTAAAAAAATTTTTATCTATACCTTCTCGGTATTTTCTACCTTGGTCATTTGTTTGCATTTGGCCATCTATTTCCTCTTTCCTCCGACCTATCTCAGTCACCGTCAGGAGAGCATAGGGCAAAAGGCTACAGAAATTGCCCAGTCTCTCCAAGGCAAAGATAGTCAAGCTATTCAGGAAGTCCTTGAACTTTATTCTAAAAGCAGTGATATTAAGGGAGCTGTTAAGGGAGAGATGACTCAGGATAAGTTGGAAGTCAATGATAATCTTCCCATTGATAAACAACGACAGACGGCCTCCTTAGTTATTGAGGAAAGAGAAGTTCAAACTAAGGATGGTCAGACGATGACCTTGCAGTTTTTAGCTTCTATGGATTTGCAGAAAGAAGCAGAAGACATCAGTCTTCAATTTCTACCTTATACTTTATTAGCGTCTTTCATCATTTCGCTCCTCATCGCCTTTATCTATGCTAGAACCATTGTTGCTCCTATTTTGGAAATCAAACGAGTGACTCGACGGATGATGGATTTGGATGCAGAAGTGAGGTTGCGCGTGGATTCTAAGGATGAAATTGGAGATCTTAAAGAACAAATCAACAGCCTTTATCAGCATCTCTTGACTGTGATTGCAGATTTGCATGAGAAAAACGAGGCCATTCTCCAGCTGGAAAAGATGAAGGTTGAGTTTTTACGAGGAGCTTCCCACGAACTGAAAACGCCTCTAGCTAGTCTAAAGATTCTTCTGGAGAATATGAAAGCCAATATTGGACGCTATAAAGATCGGGACCATTATCTGGGAGTTTCTTTGGGGATTGTGGATGATTTGAGTCACCATGTCCAGCAAATCTTATCCCTTTCTTCAGTGCAAGAATTGCGAGATAAGAAAGAAGAAATCAACCTTTTTGAAATGACAGATTTTCTCTTAAAGGATTATGATTTATTAGCTAAAGAGAGGGAAATATCAGTTGTGAATCAACTGACTGACCAACAAACTTATCTAAATCCTTCGGTACTCAAGCTGATTCTTTCCAATCTTATCAGTAATGCTGTGAAACACTCTGTTCAAGGTGGTTATTTAAAAATTGGGACAGAAGATGGCTGGGTTTTCATTGAGAACGCCTGTACACCTGAGGAGCAAGATAAGTTTGAACAATCCTTTACAGTATCTAGTCGACAAAGTAAGGGAGCTGGTTTGGGACTATTTGTAGTTAAAAGTTTATTGGAAAACGAAGAAATTGACTATCGATTTGAACGCTATGAAGACCACTTAGCCTTTTATATGAACCTACCCAAAGACCTGTAAGATTAGGACTTTGAGGAGAGTTCCATATTTTTAGATAGAAGAAATTCAATCTAAACTACAGGAAAAACTAGATTTTTTTGTCAAAAAGTGATAAAATGAACAATGTAAATGGGATATCCCATAAAAATATACAGGAGGCCTGATAAAATGGCAATCGTTTCAGCAGAAAAATTTGTCCAAGCAGCTCGTGACAACGGTTATGCAGTTGGTGGATTTAACACAAACAACCTTGAGTGGACTCAAGCTATCTTGCGCGCAGCAGAAGCTAAAAAAGCTCCAGTTTTGATCCAAACTTCAATGGGTGCTGCTAAATACATGGGTGGTTACAAAGTTGCTCGCAACTTGATCGCTAACCTTGTAGAATCAATGGGTATCACTGTACCAGTAGCTATCCACCTTGACCACGGTCACTACGAAGATGCACTTGAGTGTATCGAAGTTGGTTACACTTCAATCATGTTTGACGGTTCACACCTTCCAGTTGAAGAAAACCTTAAATTGGCTAAAGACGTAGTTGAAAAAGCACACGCTAAAGGTATCTCAGTAGAAGCTGAAGTTGGTACTATCGGTGGTGAAGAAGACGGAATCATCGGTAAAGGTGAATTGGCTCCAATCGAAGACGCTAAAGCAATGGTTGCAACTGGTATTGACTTCTTAGCAGCTGGTATCGGTAACATCCACGGTCCTTACCCTTCAAACTGGGAAGGTCTTGACCTTGACCACTTGCAAAAATTGACAGAAGCTCTTCCAGGCTTCCCAATCGTATTGCACGGTGGATCAGGTATTCCTGATGACCAAATCCAAGCAGCTATCAAACTTGGTGTTGCTAAAGTTAACGTTAACACTGAATGCCAAATCGCATTCGCTAACGCAACTCGTAAATTTGCTCGTGACTACGAAGCAAACGAAGCAGAATACGACAAGAAGAAACTCTTCGACCCACGTAAATTCTTGGCTGACGGTGTAAAAGCTATCCAAGCATCAGTTGAAGAACGTATCGACGTATTCGGTTCAGAAGGTAAAGCTTAATCTAGCTGAACTATACAAAATGAAACTCGCCTGTGAAGGTGGGTTTTTTGTGTTTACAGAAAACTTCTTTTATCGCACATAAAAAAGCAAAAACAACTAGAAGTTTTTTGCTTTTTGTTTTAAGAACTAAATATTATTTCTTGTCATTTGAGTTCATTAAGGCTGCAACAACTGTTGCCCCAATAATTGGTGCAAGAGAACCAATTATTCTAGAAGCATTTTTAACAGTAGAAGTGGTTGCAATTAATGAAGATGCTTCACTAATTTGTTCAAAATCTACTGATTTATTCTCAGACACCGCATATTTTTCTGATTCATCAAAAAAATTTAGCAACAACTCTGCTCTATCAGCTCTGTCTTGATCAGTAGTTTTTAAATTTTCAATTTCAAAATCTATTACGGTACGTAATGCAATATAGTGGAGTTTTGTTAATCTACTTTTTTGAGTTTCAAGATTACTGATGGTTTGTTTAGTAACTCCTATAAGATTGCTGAGATCTGAACTTGTCCAATTCAAAATTTCTCGAATAGCTTTTAAGTTATTTTGTAGAATTGCTCTTGTATCTTCTGTTGATGGATATTTTTCTTTTAACATATCTTTTACCTATAATTTTCTACTTCTATTATAACAAAAATAAAATAAAATTTAAATAGTTGACTACTCAAAAATATTTTATTTGATAAAAAATAAAATATTTGTTAAAAATACTTGACAAGTATAATATTCTATATTATACTGTATCTAATAAAAGTAGAAGGGATTTAAATTATAAGATTGGTTATTACAAAGTATAAAATAAAGAGGAATTTATAATATTGTCTTCTTTATGATTAACAGTAAAACTATTTATAAAAAATAAAGAGGAGTTTTTTTATGGATATTCAATTGGCGTTTATCTTATTGTTAATTTCTTTGTGTTTCTTTCTATTGGTTAGAAAGAACATAATTACTAAAAAGTTTACGGAATTTTTGATAAAAAATAGATGTCCAGAACTGGACTTCTTAGAGTCTAGTGAATTCAGTGTTTTAGAATGTGCAAAAATATTGAACAAAAAATATAAAATTGGTTTGATTAATTCATATATTGTGGTTAATTCAATAAAAGTAGGTTAATATAAAATAAATGGGTAGTTATAATGGATGAACTTGTAAAAAAAATAGCAGCTTTTGGTTTACCTGGCGTAGTATTAATGATAGCAATGAGTGCGACAGGATTAGCAGGTGGGGCAGCATTGACAACAGCCTTAGCTGCACTTGGACCTTTTGGAATGATAGGAGGAATAGTTCTTTTAGCAACTATTGGTTTATTAGCCGATAAAATAGCGGAGTTAGGTTATGAAGAAGTTACAAAGCTTGTTCTTAAAGAACATCTTAAAACATCTTCTAAGGAAGAAGCTATTGAATTGGTTAAAAAATATCCTATTACAAAATCTATGAAATTAAAAATAATTGACTACATTGAAAATTTTAATGAAAATTAAAAAGAGGTAATATTATGGCAAAACTATACGAATGTAGAGAGTGCTTACAACAGTTTACAAAAAAGGAAATTGATTGGGAAGCTAGTGATGAAAGATATGAAGATTACTACTGTCATGACTGTTCAAGGTTTCTAGAACAATGTGGTATTGATGCGATGGATCCTGATGGATTTGGATACGATGATTATGGTAATTGGGATCAAGAACGTTTAGGTTTTTAGATTTTTTACTTACTACAATAGATATGTTTTTATCTTATTTAACAAACTAACCCGCCTGTGAAGGTGGGTTTTTTGGTTGCTTTTATAGAGAATATACTTAAGACTACTATATACTAAGTTGCTAAAAGAGTCTAATTTGTGTACAATAATGCTATGAAAATACTGAAAAAATGGTTTCTTGGCTTCCTTAGTCTTATGCTTTTGTTTTTAGGCGCTACATTTTTCTATCACAGAATCAGTTTACAAAAGGAAAATAAATTTTTAACACCTATGGGGCAAACAGTTCTTGTTAATGGGCACAAAATCAATGTTTACGTTGAGGGGGATGGTCCAGAGACAATAGTAGTTCTATCAGGTGCTGGTATTGCTTCACCTATATTAGACTTTAAGAATCTAACAGATTCCCTATCAAAAAAATATAAGGTAGTCATCGTGGAGCGGGCTGGCTATGGTTATAGCGAGGATAGCAATTATTCCAGAGATGTGATGGAAGTTTTGTCTGAGACACGTCAAGCTCTATCACAAGCAAATATATCAGGTCCTTTTATTATTCTGTCTCATTCAATGGCTAGTCTTGAAAGTCTGGCTTGGCAGGAGAAGTATCCTAATGAAGTGAAAGCCTTGGTTGGTCTGGATTGGGCCTTACCAGCTAGTTATGAGGATTTAAAGGATAATCAAGCCTTGCTTACTGTGGCTTATTGGAGCAGTAAGATTGGCTTATTACGCTATTTCCCTGAGTCCTTTTATATAAAAAATCCAACTCTGACTGAAACTGAACGACAACAATATAAATTACTAGCATATAAGCAATTGATGTCACAAGCCATGCTTCATGAATCCCGTTTGGTAAAGGAAAATGCCAAAAAAGTTCCCTCTAGCATCAATCCGAAAATTCCAGCCATACTCCTTGTTTCTAACGGTGAAGGCACGACCTTTAGCCAATCCGAATGGCAGCATTATGCAGAGAAATTTTCTAGTGACCAGTCTAATGTTCAAGTCATCTATATGGATGCGCCTCACGAACTTTATCATTATCAAAGTCATGAAATAGTTTCTCGAATTGAAGAATTTTTAGAGAATAATTGAGGGCTTAAAAATCCATTGAGACTGATGATAATAATTGAAAGGAATGACTTATGAATAATTCTTATATTTTACTTAGACATGCTCATTCAAGATTTTCAAGTGATGATTTTAATAGAACTTTGTCAGAAAAAGGATTTTCATCTCTTGAACAGTTGGAGTTTTTAAATGCTTGTAAAATAGATTACTTTATTTCAAGCCCTTATAAGCGAGCTTTTGAGACAGTAAATAGTTCTCCCGTTCAATTTGATAAGATAGTACTTGATAATCGTTTACGTGAAAGAAAATTATCCTCAAGATTTATTGAAGATACTGAGTTTGAAAAAACAATTCAATATTTATGGCAAAACCCAGATAAATCTCTCATTGGAGGCGAGTCCAATCGAGAAGCATTAAATAGAATTTTAGATTTATTTGCGGACTTGGAAGAAAGGTATTCAGATAAAACCATTTTACTGAGTTCTCATGGAAATTTGCTAGGAATCTTAATCAATCATTTTGATTCCAGTTTTGATTATGAAAAATGGGAGCAGATGACCTTTCCAGATTGTTTTCTAATTGATAGAAATGGGATTGTGAAAAGAATTATGAAAGATTAGTTCTTTGATTAAATAGTGATTCTTATTGATCAAAATAGTTTGCCTTTTTACAATTCGTAGCCTGCCCCTAATGGCAGGTTTTTTGGTGTTTAAAGGAAACTAATAAACCAGAATTTCTGACTCAAAAGCATTATTTTAAGAGAGAAATATCTAATTTCATAATCTATAAGCAAACGCTTGCATTCCTTTATTTATTGGATTATAATAGGTTGGTATAAATCCTTCTGTAATAATATTGAGAAGGTGTAGAAAGTAAGGGTTTAGAATATTTGTAGTTAAAAATACAATGTTGTTTCTTACTAAAGGGAGATAGATATGGCAATGATAGAAGTGCAACATCTTCAGAAAAATTTTGTGAAGACTGTTAAGGAACCGGGGTTAAAGGGAGCTTTGCGCTCCTTTATTCATCCTGAAAAGCAGACCTTTGAAGCGGTCAAGGATTTAACTTTTGAAGTTCCAAAAGGGCAGATTTTAGGATTTATCGGGGCAAATGGTGCTGGGAAGTCAACCACCATCAAAATGCTGACAGGGATTTTAAAACCGACATCTGGTTTTTGTCGGATTAACGGCAAGATTCCCCAGGATAATCGACAAGATTATGTCAAGGATATTGGAGTCGTTTTCGGACAACGTACCCAGCTATGGTGGGATTTGGCACTGCAAGAGACCTACACGGTCTTGAAAGAGATTTACGATGTGCCAGACTCGCTTTTCCATAAGCGAATGGACTTTTTGAATGAAGTCTTGGATTTGAAGGAATTTATCAAGGATCCTGTGCGAACTCTTTCACTAGGTCAACGGATGCGGGCGGATATTGCAGCTTCCTTGCTTCACAATCCCAAGGTTCTCTTTTTAGATGAGCCGACCATTGGTTTGGATGTATCGGTCAAGGATAACATTCGCCGGGCTATTACTCAAATCAATCAAGAGGAAGAAACAACTATTCTCTTGACCACTCACGATCTGAGTGACATTGAGCAACTCTGTGATCGGATTTTTATGATTGACAAGGGGCAAGAGATTTTTGATGGAACGGTTAGCCAGCTCAAGGAGACCTTTGGCAAGATGAAGACTCTTTCCTTTGAACTGCTACCAGGTCAAAGTCATCTCCTTTCTCGCTATGAAGGCCTGCCAGATATGTCCATTGATAGACAAGGAAATAGCCTTAATATTGAATTTGATAGTTCCCGCTACCAATCAGCTGATATTATCAAACAAACCTTATCTGATTTTGAAGTCCGTGATTTGAAGATGGTGGATACGGATATCGAGGATATTATCCGTCGCTTCTATCGAAAGGAGCTCTAAGATGGTCAAATTGTGGAGACGTTATAAACCCTTTATCAATGCAGGTGTTCAGGAGTTGATTACCTATCGAGTCAACTTTATTCTTTATCGGATCGGTGATGTCATGGGTGCTTTTGTGGCCTTTTATCTCTGGAAGGCAGTCTTTGACTCCTCCCAGGAGTCTTTGATTCAGGGCTTCAGTATGGCAGATATCACCCTCTACATCATTATGAGTTTTGTGACCAATCTTTTGACCAGGTCTGATAGCTCCTTTATGATTGGGGAGGAGGTCAAGGATGGCTCCATTATCATGCGCTTGCTGAGACCAGTGCATTTTGCGGCCTCTTACCTTTTCACCGAACTTGGCTCCAAGTGGTTGATTTTTATCTCTGTTGGACTGCCATTTTTAAGTGTCATTGTTTTGATGAAAATCTTATCTGGGCAAGGTATTGTAGAAGTGTTGGGATTAACTGTCCTTTATCTCTTTAGCTTAACTCTGGCTTATCTGATTAACTTTTTCTTTAATATCTGCTTTGGATTTTCAGCCTTTGTGTTTAAAAATCTATGGGGTTCCAATCTACTCAAAACTTCAATAGTGGCCTTTATGTCTGGAAGTTTAATTCCCTTGGCTTTCTTTCCAAAAGTGGTTTCAGATATTCTGTCCTTCTTGCCTTTCTCATCCTTAATTTACACTCCTGTCATGATTATCGTTGGGAAATACGATACCAGTCAGATTCTTCAAGCACTTTTGCTTCAGTTTTTCTGGCTTATAGTGATGGTGGGCTTGTCTCAGTTGATTTGGAAACGAGTCCAGTCATTTATCACCATTCAGGGAGGTTAGGATGAAAAAATATCAACGCATGCATCTGATTTTTATCAGACAATACATCAAGCAAATCATGGAATACAAGGTGGATTTTGTGGTTGGTGTCTTGGGAGTCTTTCTGACTCAAGGTCTAAACCTCTTGTTTCTTAATGTACTTTTTCAACACATCCCCTCGCTAGAAGGTTGGACCTTTCAAGAGATTGCCTTTATCTATGGATTTTCCTTAATTCCAAAGGGATTAGATCATCTCTTTTTTGACAATCTCTGGGCTTTAGGTCAACGACTAGTTCGAAAAGGGGAGTTTGACAAGTATCTGACTCGTCCTATCAATCCTCTCTTTCACATCCTCGTTGAGACCTTTCAGATTGATGCCTTGGGTGAACTTTTGGTCGGTGGAATCTTGCTAGCGACAACGGCAACTAGCATTGCTTGGACTCTTCCAAAATTCCTGATTTTTCTAGTTTGTATTCCTTTTGCGACCTTGATTTATACTTCCTTGAAAATTGCAACAGCCAGCATCGCTTTTTGGACCAAGCAGTCAGGTGCTATGATTTACATTTTCTATATGTTTAATGATTTTGCCAAGTATCCGATTTCCATTTACAATTCGCTCCTTCGTTGGTTAATTAGCTTTATTGTGCCTTTCGCTTTTACCGCCTACTATCCTGCCAGCTATTTCTTGCAGGATAAGGATGTCTTATTTAATATTGGTGGTTTGATTCTGATTTCCCTTGTTTTCTTTGTTATTTCCCTCAAACTTTGGGACAGGGGATTGGATGCCTACGAAAGTGCTGGTTCTTAAAAATAAATAAAGCCTTGTCTCAGGACAGGCTTCTTTTTTCCTTTTTATAAAATTCTGACCACATAGTCTGCGATGTCTACCAGATAGGCAAAACCTATTGTTTGCGATTTTTATTTTTGTTATAGTAGTAATTGTCAAGGGGAGATAAAGCTTCCTAACAAAATAGAAAATGAGGTTATATCATGAAAAAAGTAGTAGGTATCGGATTTTTAGTCGTTGCTGCAGCAGTTTTGTATTTTGGTTTAGTTGGATGGCCAAGTTTGGATGTTAACATCTGGGCACTCTTTCCAGTAGGCTTATTTCTATTCTTTACTCTTGAAAATCTAGTCAAAAAAAATTATAAGGCCAGTTTCATGAGCTTGATTATTGCCTTTATCATCGCAAATGCTATTTTTGATATCTTGCCACTTTCAAGTGGTTTAGTTATCGGTGCAGGAGTGCTAGCTTGCGTGGGAATTGGTTTCCTCTTTCCAGAAACTAACAAGAAAGAAGTATAATACAAAAAAGTCTCGAGCTTTCTCGAGACTTTTACTTTATTTACCTGCGTAATATTTTTGAATACCTTTGACAATCCCTGCTACCAATCTATTTTGGTAAGAATCACTACGAACTTGTTGGTTTTCATTGAAATTGTCAATATATCCCAATTCCAATAGAACGGCTGGTTTATCAGTTTCTCGAAGGACCGCAAAACTACTTTGTAGGAGTCCTGCATCTTTAGCACCAGTTTCAGCTAATAGGGAAGAGTGGATATCTGCAGCTAGGCGATTGCTTTCACTGATACGGTCGGGATGGTTATGCCAGTATGGATTAATCTTAGAAGGATAACCAGCAGCTTCTTCGTAAGAATAGGTCTGAATACCAGAACGGTTAGAAGCAGGGCTGCCACTAGCATTGAAGTGAATACTAATAAAGATATCTGAATCAGTCTTATTAACCATTCTTGAACGTTCGGTGACAAAGTCTACAAAGACATCACTGTCTCTTGAAGAAAGAACAGTATAGCCAAGTCCTTCAAGTTCCTTGCGTAGCTTTTGGTAAACTTGCATATTCAGTTCTTTTTCAGTGATGTTATAATAAGATGCACCAGGATCTTTACCACCATGGCCAGGATCTAGGAAGATAATATTGTTATATTTCCCTTTTTCAAAACCACGACTCACAGAAGTTTCACCAATCCACTTCCCATTGCTTTGGAATTGATGAGTTTGCCCATCGATTTTATGGGTCCCTGTAACATAGACTCCATTTTCATCTACATAGTAGCGGGCTTTATAGTAGCTGTCGTCAATCCATTCGCTCTTAGCCATGTAGCCACCTGCCTTGAGGTAGTAGGAGCCAATCCATTCACGTGCTGCGTAAGCACCACCAGATTTTAAGTAGAACCAGCTATCATAATTTTTATCGAAAATCCATTCTTTTTCAGCCATGGCCCCGCTAGCTTTTAGGTAGTAGCTACCTTGCCATTGGTTACTTGCCATAGTAGCATCTTTGTTAAAGTAGTACCAGGTACCACTAATTTTATCCCACTTGTTTTTGATTACTTTACCAGAAGAAAGGGCATAGTACCATTGTCCATCTTGTTTTACCCAAGAATTCTCAGCCATGGCGCCACTATTGGTAAAGAGATAACCGTCAAAAATGGTGTTGCTGAGCATGACTCCGTCTTGATCAAAATAGTACCAGACACCACCGATTTTATCCCATTTTTGTTGAGAAATTTTTCCATAAGCGTTAGCGTAATACCATTTATCTTGGAGTTTACTCCAACCAGAATCGACCATAGCCCCGCTACTAGTCAGGATATATCCGTCAAAAATAGTATCGCTCAGCATGATGCCATCTTTGTTGAAGTAGTACCATTTTCCTTGAATTTTTTTCCAGTTAAGAACAGGGGCATTGTTTTCATAGAAACTCCAGTGGTTTTCCTCTAATACCCAACCTTCTTTTTTGACTTCTGGAGCCTTGTCTTCCTCTTTCTTAGCTGGAGTTTCACTTGGATTTGTTGTAGAAGTTGTTGGTACGCTTGAACTTGTTTCAGTAGAAGGAGCAGTTTCCTTGGTTGAAGGGATGCTCTTTTTTTCTTTTTCTGTAGTTGTAGTTTCTTGTGTCGTTTCTGCTGTAGTTTTTACGTTATTTTCTTCAGCCAAAGCAGG
This sequence comes from Streptococcus sp. HMSC062D07, assembly GCF_001814215.1. Classification (NCBI taxonomy): domain Bacteria; kingdom Bacillati; phylum Bacillota; class Bacilli; order Lactobacillales; family Streptococcaceae; genus Streptococcus; species Streptococcus sp. HMSC062D07. The sequence continues at coordinate 46,922 of NZ_KV815330.1, read as the reverse complement.
GTGTGTTGCGAATCCTAGGTAAGTAAGCGTGATGGCACTTGCCAAGAGCATTTTTTTCACTTATTTGATCTCCTATTTTTTTAATAATCTCTTTTTAAAATGTCATTAGAAAAGCACCTCATGTGGAAGAACTAGTCGCCAACTGTTGAGGTGCTGGCATGATTTATTTTTATTTCATCATGAAGATTTGAACAATCATAACGATGTAGATGAGCAATGTGAGTAGAAATCCAGCTCTCCAAAAGAATTTAAGGAATTTTGGATAATAAAAGCTGCGTTTTTTGCTCAGGAAGAAAAAAGCTAAAATAATAGCTAGCAAAGATAGGGCTGCCCCTAAAATGGGAAGTTGATTATGGGTAAAAACCTTTGCACTGATTAAATAGTATTCAAAAATCAGAAAAGGAAAAGCCAAATCTGCAAAGTTAATCCCCTTTTTCTTTAACTTAAAAAATCTACTAAAGATAATAGCCAAAGCCAAGGTTAGTACCAAAAGCAAGACGGAAGCGAGTTTCATTAAAATCATAACAATATTGTATCATAAAATTTGAATAAAAGAAAAGCATATTCCCTGATTTAACAGTGTTTTTCTAAAAATTTTTGTTTAGAAACTGATTTTTTATACTATATCAAACATCAATGTGATTTACTTTGTAAAGTTGGAGTAGTTTGAACCTTCATTATAAATCTTTTTTATGGTGACAATAAAAAATATATATTAGTCAGGAGAGAAGAATCGTAGTAGAATGAGTAGCAAATAAAACAAAGGAGTTTCTTATGAAATTAGTTACTTTATGGTCAAAACTCTCACTAGGCATTCAATTATTGGTGGCTTTGGTCTTGGGTGTTATCGCTGCCCTTATCTGGCCACAATTTGCAGGCTTTTATCAATTTTTAGGTCAAGCCTTTATTAAATTGATCAATATGGTTATCATTCCGCTAATCTTCCCAACCATCGTTGTTGCAGTAGCTGGAGTTATCGGAAAAAAATCTTTCGGAAAAATCTTGACCAAGAGTTTGGTTTACTTTTTCGTCGTAACAACTGCCATTACTCTTTTGTTTGTATTTGCTAGTTACTATTTAGGATTTGGTCAAGGAGTGAATATCGGTCAAACTGGTGGAAACCTTGATGGGATTGCTAACAATGTCAAGTTCAGCGAATTTTTGCTTGGTTTCATTCCATCAAATATCGTTAAATCTCTTTCAGATGGCGCTCTATTGCCAATTATCGTTTTTGCAATCTTTCTTGGTTACGGAATTGGGAATCTTAAGTCTGATAAATCTCAGAAGATTATCGAAGGTTTCCAAATCTGGATTGAAGCCATTTACAAGATTGTTGCAGTAATTATCAAACTATCACCGATTGGTATTTTTGGATTTATCGCTAAAGATGTTGCAACTACGGGTGTCGACAAGTTGATTGGGCTTGGTCAGTTTGTAATTGGAACTTATCTGGCTTATGCTGCTTTGGTTCTCCTTATTTTCCCTTTGATTGCTTTCTTCTTTAAAGTACCGTATTTATCAGCCTTTCGTGAAAATTGGAGTCTCTTAACTCTGGCCTTTGTTACTGGAAGTTCTAGTGTGGTCTTGCCATCACTTCTTAAAGATTTGAAAAAACAGGGGCATGACGAGCATACAATTGATTTAGTTGTTCCTTTAGGATATACTTTTAACTTAGAAGGAGCAGCGGTTTATTTCTCAGTAGCGACAATTTTTATCGCCCACGCCTATGGTATTCAATTTTCTTTATCAAGTCTCTTATTTACTGTTTTATTGTTGACTTTGATTGGAAAAACTGCAGCAACTGTGCCATCAGGAGCTATCGTAGTTCTATTAGCTGCAGCACCTCAATTGGGCTTGCCAGTTGAAGGAGTGGCCTTGATTTTTGCAGTTGATTTCTTTGTCAATGCAGGTCGTACCATGATCAATGTTTTGGGTCAAATCTTAACAGTCAGCGTTATTGAAAAAACAGAAGGATATATTTTAGATGAAGAAAAGGAAAGCCAATTATCAGTCAGCTTTTCTTAAGGAGATATAAATAATGAGTGAAGCAAAAGTTTATGTGATTCATGAGAATCTAGAATGGACTCAACATTTAGTGAAATGGTTGGAAGAATTAGAAGTCCCTTATGAACTATGGGATTTGTCTAGTGGGATTTTAGATTTGCAAAGCCCACCGCCGCAAGGTATCTTTTACAATCGTATGTCTGCCTCTTCTCACACAAGAGGACATCGCTATGCGCCAGAATTTACAGAGCAGGTGATTACTTGGTTAGAAGCCTACGGACGCAAGGTTGTGAATGGTACCGGTGCTATCAACCTTGAAATTAGTAAAGTCAAACAATATTTGAAGTTAAACGAATCTGGTATAGAGACTCCCGCAACAGTTGCGGTTTTAGGGCAAGAGAACATTATTGAAGCAGCAAGAAAATTAAACATTTATCCTTTGATTACCAAGCACAATCGAGCTGGAAAAGGATTAGGAGTTCAACTCTTCCAAAATGAAGAGGAACTGGCAGCTTATGTCAATAGTCCCCTCTTTGAACCATCAGTGGACGGGATTACCTTGTTACAAGCTTACATCAAACCAAGTGATGGACGTATCCGTCGTTCAGAGTTTATCAATCAGAAGTTTCTCTATACTGTTTCGATCGATTCTTCAGATGGATTCCAACTGTGTCCAGCAGATGGTTGCCAAATCGGCAAGAGACCAGAGCAACTAGAAACGTCTGAAAAATTCCAGATTACAGAATCTCTAACAGATGACCGGAGAGAAGCTTATGAGAATTTCTTGAAAAATGCTCAGATTGAAGTTGCGGCGATTGAATGGGTTCAATCAGAGAGTGGAGACATTTATGTCTATGATGTAAATACCAACACCAACTACAATCCTACCGCAGAAAAAAATGCCACTATTTTTGCTCACCAACATTTGGCTCAGTATCTAAAAACAGAATTGCAAGCCCTAACGAGTGGACAATAAAGTAGAAAATTCAAAAATCCCCCAGTATTAAATGACTGGGGGATTGATTTGATTATACTCTTCGAAAATCTCTTCAAACCACGTCAGCTTCCATCTGCAACCTCAAAATAGTATTTTGAGCTGCCTTCGTCAGTTCTATTCACAACCTCAAAACGGTGTTTTGAGCAACCTGCGGCTCGCTTCTTAGTTTGCTCTTTGATTTTCATTGAGTATTAATCGATAAAAAATTATTGATTTGCTTTAAAGTCGGGGTCTTTTAGGCTTTGAACACTGGCATTGATGACAGCACCGATGATCAATATCTTGGCAATGATAATGAACCAGAACATCATCACAACAACGACGATAGAACTGAAAAATCTGACGTCAACGAGATAATTGACATAATTGTTGAAATAAGCTGCAAAGATGTTTAATAATGCAATAGTGGTAACTAGTACAAAGAGACTTCCAGGTATGACGTATCGAATCCGACTTACTTTAACATTTGGTAGGAAATAGTAGAGCATAATCACGGTAGCAAAAAGAAAGGCATAGATCAGCGGTCCTGTAAAATCCTGTAGATAAGAAAACAGAGCACTCTCGGATTTCCAGTAGTTTTTAAGCAGGTCCAATAACATATGGCCGAACATACTGAGGAATAAGGCAAGGGCAAAGAGAATTTGAAGGCCAAAGCTAACCAAGAGACTCATCAGCTGGTGTGAGATAATTCCTCTATTTTTTGCAACTCCATAGGCTTTATTAAAGGCCTTCTGAAGAAAATCCATGGATTTGGAGAAAGTCCAAAGAGCTGATAAGATAGCAAAACTTAGTAAACCTGTTGATGGTTGAGTCAGAACTTCTCTGACAATTTTTGCAACAACTTCATAGATTGTATCTGGTAAAAATTCCTTGATTGTTAATAGAAAGTTTGAGATGGGAATTTGAAAGTAGGGTAAGATATTGACCACTATCATAAGTAAAGGGAAGATTGAAATCAACCAATAGTATGCAACAGCAACGCTAGTTAACTCACTATCGGAAGCTTGATAGTAGTGCAAAAAAGCTTTTAATAAGGGTCTATCAGTCAGCTGTTTCCACAACTTTTTCATGTTACAATCCTCCAGTTTTTCTCTTGTTTTCTATAGACTTTAATTTCTTCGGACTAATTCCATCATATCATAAGGTAAGGTATTAGCAGATTCTTTTAAGGAATAAGTTTCTAAATTATTGACATTTTGGCGTAGCTTTTTAGCATACTGAGCTGAGATGAGTTTTTGAGCTTCGTATTCAAAGATACACTTACGCTCAAGGTAGTATCCTCTAAGCATTTCATCAATGTTATTGGGTTTGATACGATTGATAACCCGTTCCACAAAGGCACCACTCGTAATATGACTGGTTTCGCGAAGACGAGATTCCTGCATAAAGCTGATCAGAGAACTCTTATAAATCCCTTTGAGGTTTTCCAAACTCTCGATAATAATTTCAGTGTTGGCTAGGTAGAGTTCAGCAATCTGGTCATAATCAATGGCAAGAAGTCTCTGTTTTTCCTTGTCTTTCCACGAACGGAATGTTTTCCCAAATGTGAGCAATTCATGAAGTAGAAAACGAAGAATGCGTATGGAGACAAGGAAGTAGTAGGTTAGTCGAGAAGCAAAGTTTCGCTTAATAATTTTCTCCATGCTTTTCAAATAGCGTTGGTAGACACGATAAGCACGATCTCCAATCTTTCCTTCTTCATAGGCTTGTTCCAAGCCATCGCTTTCAACACTGAGAATCAAGAGTTTAAGAGCTTCCCAGTCTTCCTGAATCTCCTTGTTCTCCTGACTAAGAATAAGATTTTCAATACGTCCATGATAATTGTCAATAGCCGCATAGAGTGGAACCTTGTTTTTTGTGTTCTCTAAATCCTTCTCTAATTCCATGGCAACATCGTTTAAGATAGCGATGTGCATGAGCTGATCCTTAGATGGTTCTTTCTCTTCAGAAAGGTGCGGGAGTACTAGTAATCCCGTCAGGAAACTGACCAGGGTTACACCAGCTACGAGGAAGAGAAGAAGAGGGTATTCTTGTTCCAGATTAGACGGTATCAAAAGGATAGTGGCAATGGATACAGTTCCCTTAACACCAGAAAAGGTAAGGAGGAGCATGTCTTTGACATACTTGTCTAAACTTTTATGAAGCTTCTTAATCCGAAATGCGTAAAATCCATAGATCATGACAAAGCGGATAGCAAAAAGCAGGAAGGTCAAGAGGAAAACGCTGAGTAAGAGAAGTACTTTGTTGTAGAATGCACTCTTAAGAATTGGTTCCGCGATCATTTCCAGTTCCATCCCAAGAATGACAAAGACTGAACCATTGAGCATAAAGGTTACAGTCTGCCAAACAGTCTCAGTAACTGTATCAACTTGCGCTTCCAGGAGATTTATTTTCTTGAAACGACTGGCTTTCAGAATCCCAGCAACAACAACGGCGATGATGCCTGAAACATGAATTTCTTCGGCTATGAAAAAAGTCAAGAGAGGTAAACTAAGTTCCAATAAGAGCTCATTTGCGATATCTGTTGCACGGACACTGAGTAGAAAGGTATGAAGGAAGCGATTGATTAAGGCCGTTATTAAGCCGACTGTAAATCCTCCAACGATGGAAATGGCTAATGAAGTTCCGGCTTGGGTAAGGGAGAATGTTCCTGTTGTCCAAGCGATGAGAGCCATACGAAAGGCTACTAGTCCAGAAGCATCATTCAGAAGACCTTCCCCTTTTAGGATATTAGAGACCCGCTTTGGGAAGGAAAAGCGTTGAGAAAGAGATGCGAAGGCGACTAGGTCTGTTGGCCCTAAGGCGGCACCAACTGCTACACAGGCGGCTAATGGTAGGCTAGCCCAAAGGACATGAGCGACTCCCCCCATGCTCAAGGCTGAGATAAAGATAACTGGAAAAATCAAGTAGAGGACAATCCGCCAGTGTTTTAGGATAGAAGTAATGTCTGCTTCTTGAGCTTCGCGAAAGAGTAGTGGGCCAATGACTAAAGCTAGGAATAACTCAGTATCTAAATGATATTGGTTGTTGGGTAAACAAAGTCCAATTCCAATCCCTAACAAAATTTGAATCAGAGGCATGGGTAAAAAGGGAAGAAGTTTATTGGTCGTACTAGAAACAATAAGAACCAGTAAAAATACCAAGAGATAAAAAAGTAAATTCATTTTCCACCTCCCTATTTTTGGTTACGACAATTTTCAAAAAGTTCCTTTTGTTCTTGGATTTTTTGATCGATCTTTGAGCAGTCCTTATGTTCTATTTTTTTCTGACAACGCTCCATTTCAAGTGAAATCATTTTCTTCTTGATTTTCAGCATTTTTTTACTCATATGTGCTTCATCCAAAATACCAACTGCACGTTCATGTTGGGTTGACTCGACAAAGTTGTGACGAAGAGCTTCGATTTTATCTCGTAGGTATTGTTTATCCATGGCGATACCTTTCTAATTTTTCAATCATAACTAAAAATGGTGGATTGTTAATTTGGTTGAGGGTGCGATAGATAGTGGCAGTATATTCTTGTTGTGGTAACTGACTAACATAATCCATAACTGCATCCCGTTCTATATCTCCGCCTTCATGCCCGTAATAAATCATGATGGCTATTCGTCCGCCTTTAACGAGCATCTGACAGAGTTTTTCAAGTGCCTCAATGGTTGTGTGAGGTTTAGTAATGATAGACTTATCGGCAGAAGGAAGATAACCCAGATTAAAGATGGCTGCTTTCGCCTCAGTTACAAACTGATCTACGGTTTCATGACCTTGTAGAAGTAACTTGACATTGGTCAATCCGGATTCTTGTAGACGTTGACTTGTTTTTTCAAGAGCTTGTTCTTGTATATCAAAAGCGTAGACTTGTTTAGCTAATTTGCCAAGGAAAAGTGTATCATGTCCATTTCCCATTGTTGCATCTACAACAACATCATCTTTTGTGATGACTTCGGCAAGAAAATCATGTGCCATTTCAAGTGGTTTTTTCATTCATAAACTCCTGTTTTACAGCCTTGCATCCTTGGACACTACCTCGACGTCTCATTTCAGCTTCTATGCTATTTAGAACTTCCCATTTATTGAGACTCCACATAGGACCAATCAGCATATCTCTAGGCGCATCACCCGTAATCCTATGGATGACTATATGTTTAGGAATAATTTCTAGTTGGTCACAGATAACTTTCACATAGTCATCTTGACTCATAAGCTGCAGTCTACCCTCGTGATAATCACGTTGCATCCGAGTATTTGTCATAAGGTGAAGTAGGTGAAGTTTAATCCCTTGAATATCATTATCAGTCACACAGCGACGAACATTTTCCACCATCATGTCATGAGTTTCACCTGGCAAGCCGTTAATCAAATGGGCTACAATCTCAATCTTGGGATATTTTCTCAAGCGCTTAACCGTCTCCACGTAAAGTTCATAGGAGTGGGCACGGTTAATCAATTCAGAAGTTTCCTCATAGGTTGTTTGTAAACCTAACTCTACAGTAACATGCATTCGTTCTGACAGTTCTGCCAAGTATTCGATAGTCTCATCAGGCAGGCAATCTGGTCGTGTACCAATATTGATTCCAACCACACCAGGTTCATTAATAGCTTGTTCATAGCGCTCGCGAATGATTTCAAGTTTTTCATGAGTATTAGTAAAGTTTTGGAAATAGACTAGATATTTTTTTACATCTGGCCATTTGCGGTGCATAAAGTCAATTTCTTTATAAAATTGCTCACGAATAGGAGCGTCAGGTGCAACGATAGCATCTCCAGATCCAGAAACCGTACAGAAAGTACAACCTCCATGAGCTACTGTACCATCACGATTTGGACAATCAAATCCGGCATCGATAGGAACTTTGAAAGTTTTTTCTCCGAATAAATTTCGATAATAATCATTCAAGGTATTATAGGATTTCATAGTTAATATTATATCAGAAAACCCCAGTAAACTCAAAGTTAGTAAACAATTGAAGAGAAGTAAGAAATTTTTAAAATCAAAAAATCTTATATAAATCCTTTACAAAAAAAATTAAAGTGGTATAATAGAGGTGTTAACGGTGCAAACGTTTTCGTAAATCGTTTGCACTAAAATAAAATAAGGAGATTTGAATGATGAAAGCTACATTCAAAAATGTTTTGTCTTTCGAGTTTTGGCAAAAATTCGGTAAGGCTCTAATGGTGGTTATCGCTGTTATGCCAGCGGCTGGATTGATGATTTCAATCGGTAAGACACTTGCAATGATTAACCCTAACTTTGCTCCACTTGTTGTTACAGGTGGAATCCTTGAGCAAATTGGTTGGGGAGTTATCGGTAACCTACATATCTTGTTTGCTCTTGCTATCGGTGGTAGCTGGGCTAAAGAACGTGCAGGTGGTGCCTTTGCAGCAGGACTTGCCTTTATCTTGATTAACCGTATCACTGGTGCTATCTTTAGTGTTAGTGGTGATATGTTGAAAGATCCTAATGCTATGGTTTCAACAATCTTTGGTAACTCTATCAAAGTTTCTGATTACTTTATCAGCGTGTTTGAAGCTCCAGCACTTAACATGGGTGTGTTTGTAGGGATTATTTCTGGTTTTGTAGGGGCAACTGCCTTTAACAAATACTACAATTTCCGTAAACTTCCTGATGCACTTTCTTTCTTTAACGGAAAACGATTTGTACCGTTTGTTGTTATCCTTCGTTCAGCAATCGCTGCAATCCTTCTTTCAATTTTCTGGCCACTTGTTCAAACAGGTATTAACAGCTTTGGTATCTGGATTGCCAACTCTCAAGAAACGGCTCCAGTTCTAGCACCATTCTTGTATGGTACTTTGGAACGCTTACTCTTGCCATTTGGACTTCACCACATGTTGACTATCCCAATGAACTATACAGCTCTTGGTGGTACTTATGATGTCATGACTGGTGCAGCAAAAGGTACTCAAGTATTTGGTCAAGATCCACTTTGGCTTGCATGGGTAACTGACCTTGTAAACCTTAAAGGTACTGACGCAGGTCAATACCAACACTTGTTAGATACAGTACATCCAGCTCGTTTCAAAGTTGGACAAATGATTGGTTCGTTTGGTATCTTGATGGGTGTCATTGTGGCTATCTACCGTAACGTTGATCCAGATAAGAAACACCAATACAAAGGTATGATGATCGCAACTGCTCTTGCAACATTCTTGACAGGGGTAACTGAACCAATTGAGTACATGTTCATGTTCATCGCAACACCTCTTTACCTTGTTTACGCTCTTGTTCAAGGTGCTGCCTTTGCAATGGCTGATATTGTGAACCTTCGTGTACACTCATTCGGTTCAATCGAATTCTTGACTCGTACTCCGCTAGCTATCAACGCTGGTATTGGTATGGATATTGTTAACTTTATCTGGGTGACAGTGCTCTTTGGATTTATCATGTACTTTATCGCTAACTTCATGATTAAGAAATTCAACTATGCAACTCCAGGACGTAACGGTAACTACGAAAATGCAGATGGTTCTTCTGAATCTTCAGCTGCCGGTGAAACTAAAGTTGCAGAAGCTTCTCAAGCAGTTAACATCATCAACCTTCTTGGTGGACGTGCGAACATCGTTGATGTCGACGCATGTATGACTCGTCTTCGCGTTACTGTAAAAGATGCAGAAAAAGTTGGAACAGAAGAACAATGGAAATCTGAAGGAGCTATGGGACTTGTCATGAAAGGACAAGGTGTCCAAGCTATTTACGGACCTAAAGCTGACGTTTTAAAATCAGATATCCAAGATATTCTTGATTCTGGAGAAGTGATTCCTGAAACTCTTCCAAGTCAAATGGCAGCAGCTCAAAAAGATACTGTTGTATACAAAGGTGTGACTGAAGAAGTGTACTCAGTTGCTGATGGTCAAGTGATTGAATTGGAACAAGTTAAGGATCCAGTATTCTCACAAAAAATGATGGGTGATGGATTTGCAGTAGAACCATCAAATGGAAATATTGTATCTCCAGTTTCAGGTACTGTATCAAGTATCTTCCCAACTAAACATGCTCTTGGTCTTGTAACTGAAGCAGGTCTTGAAGTTCTTGTCCACATCGGTCTTGATACTGTAAGCCTTGAAGGAAAACCATTCGATGTGAAGGTTTCAGAAGGCCAAGCAGTAGCTGCTGGTGATCTCTTAGTCAAAGCTGACCTTGGTGCTATTCAAGCAGCAGGTCGTGAAACTACAACTGTAGTAGTCTTTACAAATGGAGATGCTATCAAGTCAGTTAAATTAGAACAAACCGGTTCTCTTGCAGCTAAAACAGCAGTTGCAAAAGTAGAATTGTAATACACTAAGGGGTTGGAAGCTGTTTTCCAACCTCTTGTTTATAGGAGAAAAACATGAAGTTTTTAACACTCAATACTCATAGTTGGATGGAAAAAAATCCTGAAGAAAAATTTCAGCTCTTGTTTCAAGATATACTTGAAAACAGTTATGATTTGATTTGTTTTCAAGAAATCAACCAAGAAATTACATCAACTCAAGTAGAGTCTGGACCACTTTACAATCCGTTACCTTCAGCAGAACCCATTCACCAAGACCACTATGTTCGTCTTTTGGTAGAGAAGTTGTCTGAAAAAGGACTGGACTATTATTGGACATGGGCTTATAATCATATCGGATATGACCGTTATCATGAGGGAGTTTCAATTCTATCTAAAACACCGATTGAGGCGCGTGAGATTTTGGTTTCAGATGTAGATGATCCAACTGATTATCACACTCGTCGAGTTGCACTAGTAGAAACAGTAGTAGAAGGTAAAGAGCTTGCAGTTGCGAGTGTGCATCTCTCTTGGTGGGATAAAGGATTCCAAGAGGAATGGGCAAGATTTGAAGCAGTTTTAAAAGAGTTGAATAAACCTCTGTTATTAGCAGGAGATTTTAACAACCCTGCAGGTCAGGAAGGATATCAAGCTATCCTAACTAGTCCGCTAGGCTTACAGGATGCCTATGAAGCTGCTCAAGAAAGAAGCGGTAGCTATACAGTCCCACCTGAAATTGACGGTTGGAAGGGTAATACAGAACCGCTTCGAATTGATTACGTCTTTACGACAAAAGATCTTCAGGTAGAAAAGTTACAGGTAGTTTTTGATGGCCAAGCAAGTCCGCAGGTCAGTGATCACTATGGTCTTCAAGCAGAACTTTCTTGGAAGAACTGACAAAGAATTTTACTAAAATAAAACGAGTCCCCCTTCGGATATGCGAAGGGGATTCCTTATTCAAGGGGTTAATATAGTTAAAGTTTTTAGTTGAATAACTTGTAAAATGAAATAAAATCCTTTAAAATAAAAAGTGTTGGAGGAATTTATGAATGTAAATCAAATTGTGCGTATGATCCCGACGCTAAAGATAAATAATAGAAGATTAAATGAATTGTTTTATATCCAAACCTTGGGTATGAAACCCTTGCTTGAAGAGTCGGCTTTCTTATCGCTAGGAGACCAGTCAGGCATTGAAAAATTGGTTTTAGAAGAATCGCCAAGTATGAGAAGCCGTAAGGTTGAAGGGATCAAAAAATTAGCTAGATTGATTGTAAAAGTAGCGAATCCATCCGAGGTTGAAGCACTGCTAGCTAGAATGGAAAAACTTCCTCAACTCTATAAAGGAAATAAGGGATATGCTTTTGAAATCCTTTCACCAGAAGGGGATCTTGTCCTAATCCATGCGGAAGATGACATCAAAGATTTGAGAAAGTTTGATGAAACTGTTACTTTCACAAAAGATGAGAAACTGCAATATTTAACAGCATTTGATATTTCAGCAGAAATTAACTTGCCTGCTGAAACGACAAGCCTGCTTGAAAAAGAGGAAATCGAAACTAGCATAACTTTTAAACAAGCTCAAGGTAGTGATTTGCTTGTTGAAAATAATGTAACTTGGGATTTGTCTATGTTGAAATTCCAAGTAAAAGAACTTGAATTGGCTAGTCTGCGTCAACGTTTTGAAACTGCAGGTTACTTTGTTCCTAAGTCTGAGAAGTTTTTCCTAACCAAGGATGCCAACAATATCGAATTGTGGTTTGAAGAAGTATGAAACAAGAAATCATTCAAAAAATAGAGCAACAAATTGAGGCAGGGATTTATCCTGGTGCCTCTTTTGCGTATTATCGGGATGGTGAATGGTTTGATTGCTACCTCGGAGAAGCAAATCCAGAAATTGGAGAGCAGACTTGTCAAGGTTTAGTCTATGATTTGGCAAGTGTGAGCAAGGTCGTCGGAGTTGGGACTGTCTTAACTTTTTTGTGGAAGCAAGGCAAGATTGAGCTCGATCAATCCATAAAGACCTATCTTCCAGAGGCGGATTATCCAGATATCACCATTCGTCAACTCCTCACACATTCTACGGACTTGGACCCGTTTATTATCAATAGAGACCAGTTGAATGCAGAAGAATTGAAAGAAGCTATGTTTCATTTGAATCGCCGAGAGAAGAGAGCCTTTCTCTACTCGGATGTGCACTTTCTCTTGCTCGGTTTTCTCCTAGAGAACTACTTTGAAAAAGATTTAGAACAGATTTTACAAGAGCAAGTTTTCGATCCATGGAAGATGAAGGAAACTCAGTTTGGACCAGTTAGCAGTGCTGTTCCAACTGTTCGGGGACAGAAAGCAGGAGTGGTGCATGATCCTAAGGCACGTTTACTAGGTAAACATGCTGGAAGTGCAGGCTTGTTTTCAACTGTGAAGGATTTAAAAATCTTCCTTGAGCATTATTTACAGGATGATTTTGCTGACGGATTAAGCCAGAATTTTTCAGATTTGAGTGATAAGGAACGCTCCTTGGCCTGGAATCTTGAAGGTGATTGGCTAGACCATACAGGCTATACTGGAACCTTTATCATGTGGAATCGTAAGAAGCAGGAAGCTGCGATTTTCTTGTCCAATAGAACCTACGAAAAAGACGAGCGTGCGCAGTGGATCATAGACCGTAATCAGGTCATGGACCTAATTCGTGAAGCAGACTAGGGAGGAAGTATGTCAAAAGCTCTTAAAGGAACTCTTTTTACAGTAATTGCTGGTATTGCTTGGGGCTTGTCTGGGACCAGTGGTCAGTACCTAATGGCTCATGGGGTATCGGCTCTAGTCCTAACCAATATTCGTTTAATTGTTGCAGGTTTGCTCTTAGTTCTCTTGTCCTATACAAAGTCTAAGGAACAATTTTTGGCTTTTCTAAAAGATAAATCAAGTCTCTTTTCTCTCTTACTATTTTCTTTATTTGGCCTCTTTCTGAATCAATTGGCTTATTTATCGGCTATTCAGGAGACAAATGCAGGTACAGCGACGGTGCTTCAGTATGTCTGTCCTGTTGGAATCTTGGCTTACACATGTATAAAGGATAAGGTAGCACCTACTATAGCCGAAATCCTTTCTATGATTTTAGCAATAGGTGGAACCTTTTTAATTGCGACTCATGGTCAGTTGGATCAGCTCTCTATGACACCAGCAGGTCTCTTTTGGGGCTTGTTCTCTGCTTTAACCTATGCTCTTTATATCATTTCACCCATTAAACTCATTCAAAAATGGGGGAGCATTCTGGTTATTGGTGTTGGTATGACCATCTCAGGTTTTGTAGCAGTGCCATTTACTGGGTTTATCGGTGCTAGTCTACCTATGTCTTTTGATATTTTCTTAGCATTTGCTGGAATTATTCTCATCGGGACTGTTTTTGCCTACACGGCCTTTCTTAAGGGAGCAAGTATGGTTGGACCAGTCAAATCTAGTCTCTTGGCCTCTATTGAGCCAATATCTGCGGTATTCTTTGCTTTCATGATTATGGGAGATATCTTTTATCCTGTAGATTTTCTTGGTATGGCAATGATTTTATTGGCTGTGACTATTATTTCTTTAAAGGATTTAATGCTAGAAAAGAGAAAGAAATCAGCGTAGATGTTATGTTACCTTATCAAAAAGTTAGTATTGAATATAAAAAATCCACTCAAGAGAGTGGATTTTATTTTTTTTACATTAGTCTTTATTTTCGTATGGCAAGATCAAGTTCAAAAGGATACCTGTCATTGCTGATAGGGCAGTACCTGAAAGTGTAACTGGACCAAGTTTAAGGATTGCTCCACCAAGTCCAAGCACGAGCATTGCACTTGCGATGATAAGATTACGCATTTGACCAAAGTCTACACGTTCCTTGATCAAAACCTTCAAACCGTTGCTGGCGATAACCCCATAAAGAAGGATAGACATACCACCAAGTACGGCGCTAGGGATTGTAGAAATCAAAGCAGTGAATTTACCAAGGAAGCTAAGGGCAATTGCGATAAAGGCTGCGTTACGGATGACTGAGACAGAAGCGATACGAGTCATACCGATCACCCCTGTATTTTCACCGTAGGTTGTATTAGCAGGACCACCAAGGAAGGCAGATACAGATGTTGCGATACCGTCACCAAGAAGGGTACGGTGAAGACCTGGTTCTTTCAAGAATTGACGGCCACAAATTTGGCTCAATACTGTATGGTCACCAATGTGTTCTGAGATTGTTACGATCGCGATTGGTAAGATTGCGATTGTCTCTGGGCCGAAGTAAAGGTTGTATTCTTTGAAGGCACCACCTGTGCTAAATGGTAGGTAGAAGCCTGGAATTTCGAACCAGTTAGCTTGAAGAACAGGTGTGAAGTCTACTAAACCAAGAAAGACTGCAAAAATATATCCACCGATAATGGCAAACAAGAAAGGAATGATACGAAGGAATCCTTTTCCTTTTGTATTGATAAAGGCAGCGATGAGGAAGGTAACTACAGCTACAAGAGCATTTTTCCAGTTGCCATCAGCAACAAGACCAGCATTTGTTACAGCTGAACCTGCAAGACCAAGACCGATAACGATAATCATTGGTCCGATAACAATTGGTGGTAAAAGTTTATCAATCCATTTTGTACCAGCAAAGCGGATGCTAGTTGAAACAAGAACGTAGATTAAACCAGTTAAGATAACCCCTGTTTGAGCAGCAGAAACATCGCCACCCATTTCCTTCATAGCAAGAGACATTGCAGTGATGAAGGCAAAAGAAGAACCGAGATAGACCGGAACTTTAAAGCCAGTAGATACCATGTAAATCAGTGTTCCGACACCTGATGCAAACAGGGCAACAGATACAGGCATTCCCAAAATCAGTGGCACCAAGATGGTAGCACCAAACATGGCAAACACGTGCTGGAAGCTGAGTAGAATTCCCTTACCAAAAGAAGGACGTTGGTCAACGTCGAGTAACAAATCAACAGTTGATTCTTGTTTCATAAATACCTCACTTTTTGGGCATCAAAAAAGAGCCCATTATTTTACAGCAATAGGCTCTCAGAGTAAGACATCTTTAAAACATGGTTATCCCAATATTTAAAAATTTTCATATATATCTGCGTCTTCGTCACCTCACGGGATGACATTAAAAACCTTTGCTTGTGATAGTATAGCAGAAAAAAATGATTTTGTAAATCATTTTTTCCCGAGCCTTGAAACAAGAGAGTGAGGCATGATTTTGTAAATCATTTTTTCCCGAGCAAGGAAATAAAGACGCGAGGTATAATCTTGTGAGTATCTATTTAAAATATCCTAAAGCGGGCGTTTATTTGGCATACCAGCCTTACGTGGATATTTGTTTGGAGTTTCCTTTTTCTTTTCTACAATGGTGATGTAGCGAGGGTCTCCATTAGGAAGTGTGTAGCTAAGGTTGTCCTCAACCTTGCTAAAGAGAAGGTTGAGAGCATTTTTGGCTTCTGTCAATTCCTCAGGGGCATTACTGGCTTTAAGTGCCAAAAGTTTTCCACCAACTTTAAGGTAGGGAATGGTTAACTCTGAGAGAACTTGCATGCGTGCAACTGCACGAGCTGTCACAATGTCGAATTGGGCACGGAAGTTCTTTTCTTGGGCAAAGTCTTCGGCGCGTCCATGGTAGAAATGAATCCCTTCTAAATCAAGCTCCTCAGCCAGAAGCTGAAGGAAGTTAATGCGCTTGTTCAGAGAATCAATGATGGTCACATCTAGCTGCGGGTAGAGAATCTTCATAGGAAGACTTGGGAATCCTGCACCAGCGCCAATATCCAGTAACTTAATTTCTTGGTTTTCTATCAACCCTTGTAGGATAGGAGCGATAGAATCATAAAAGTGCTTAAGATAAACCTCTTCCTTTTCTGTAATTGCAGTCAGGTTGATTTTTTGGTTCCATTCAACTAAGAGTTCGAAATAGCGCTCAAATTGAAATTTTTGCTGATCAGTAAGATTAATATTCTGTTGGTCAAGTAATGAGTAAAAAGTTTCTGGTTTCATAGTTATATCCTTCTTATATATCATCTTATTTTACCACAAAAACATGGAAATTTGATATACTTGTACTAATCTAAAAGCAGAAAGGAATAAGATTATGACTTGGATTATTCTTGGAGTTTTGGCTCTGATTGTTATTTTTGTGATTGTTAGCTATAACGGTTTGGTGAAAAATCGTATGCAGACCAAGGAGGCTTGGAGCCAAATCGATGTTCAGTTGAAGCGTCGAAATGATCTCTTACCAAATTTAATTGAAACAGTTAAAGGTTACGCTAAATACGAAAGTTCTACTCTTGAAAAGGTGACTGAACTCCGTAGACAAGTAGCTACAGCAACAACACCTGCAGAAGCCATGAAGGCCAGTGATGCACTGACACGTCAGATATCTGGTATCTTTGCGGTTGCAGAGAACTATCCTGACTTGAAGGCTAGTGGCAACTTTGCTCACTTACAAGAAGAACTGACTAACACAGAAAACAAAATATCATATTCTCGCCAACTTTATAACAGTGTCGTTAGCAACTACAATGTTAAATTAGAAACTTTTCCAAGTAATCTGGTTGCGGCTATCTTTGGCTTTAAGGCGGCGGATTTCCTTCAGACTCCAGAAGAAGAAAAGGCTGTTCCTAGAGTTGATTTTAGTGGTTTAGGTGACTAAGATGCTGTACAAACAAATCGCTAGTAATAAACGTAAAACTTGGATTCTTTTAATTGTCTTCTTTCTTTTGCTAGCCATAGTTGGTTATGCGGTTGGTTTTCTGTTCATGAACTCAGGTATCTGGGGCGTGACTGTAGCTATGATTATAGGTTTCATCTATGCCTTGACCATGATTTTTCAATCTACAGAGATTGTCATGAGCATGAATGGTGCGCGTGAAGTTGATAGGAATGAAGAACCAGTTCTCTATCATGTTGTTGAGGATATGGCTATGGTGGCGCAGATTCCTATGCCACGAGTTTATGTAATTAATGACCCGGGTTTGAATGCCTTCGCCACCGGTTCGAATCCTCAAAATGCTGCTGTTGCTGCTACGTCAGGACTTTTAGAGATCATGAATCGTGAGGAGTTAGAAGCTGTAATCGGGCATGAAGTTAGTCATATTCGCAACTTAGATATTCGAATCTCTACCATTGCTGTTGCTCTTGCCAGTGCCATCACCCTTTTATCGAGTATGGCAGGTCGTATGATGTGGTGGGGTGGAGCTAGTCGTAGTCGTAGAAGTAATGACCGTGATGGTGGAGGACTTGAAGTGATTATGTTAGTTGTTTCACTCCTAGCCATCGTTCTAGCGCCTCTTGCAGCAACTTTGGTGCAGTTAGCTATCTCTCGCCAACGAGAATTTTTAGCGGATGCTTCAAGTGTGGAATTAACACGCAATCCGCAAGGGATGATCAATGCTTTACAAAAATTAGAAAATAGTCAACCCATGAGTCATCATGTGGATGATGCTAGTAGTGCACTTTATATTAACGATCCTCAAAAACCAGGTTTCTTGAAAAAACTATTTTATACGCATCCACCTATTTCAGAACGAATTGAGCGTTTGAAACATATGTAAAAAACATCCAGGGGTTTTCCTCTGGATGTTTTATTTTAAAAAGTTAAAGATCTTGTAAATCAACTACTTCTAAACCATTTTTTGTCAAACGATAGATACTCCTACAGACTTCTTTTAAAAAACGCCTGTCATGCGAAACAGTGATGAGGCCACAAAGATAATTGGCAAAGAGTTTTCTGATTTCTGGTTGAGAAGTTGGAGAAAAATTTCGTGTGGGTTCATCCAGAAGGAGAAAGTTTGGTTTTCGCAGAACTAAATTCAAAAGAAGGAGTTTACCTTGTTGACCTCCAGATAAGGAGTGGATTTGGTGGTGCATCTCTGGATAGCTGAAATTAAGACTAGCTAAGTGAGATTGGATTTTCTGTAGTTCCTCTTTTTCCCCAGTTTGGCTGAGATAGGCTACTGGAGATAAATCCAATTGCAGTTTTTTATGGTAATCTTGTGGCATAAAGCCAAGCGAAATCTCTCTTCTGGCGCTGAGCAGTTGTTGAAACTTGACTAAAAGTGTGGATTTTCCAACACCATTTGGCCCGATGATACCGATTTTATCTTGACCACGGACTGTTAGTCGTAACTCCTGAGCTAAAATGCGCTTGCCAATGAATAAATTTTCCTTTTCCAGTTGGATTAAGACTTTAGAAGCTGCCAACGGCTCTATATCTGAGAAGAAGAGTTGGATTTGTTCCTCTTCAAGTGGCTTTTGGATCATGGACTGAGCTTCCTTTTCAAAGCGTTTTTCTTGAGAGATAACAGTTTTCATCTTTTTAGCCAATAGGCGACCAGCAGTACTGTCTTTGGTAGCTCGAAGTGCAGTTTCTACATTTTGCTTAACTCGGCGATGTTTTTCCATGGTTTTATCATAGGCTCTCTGGTCGTTAGCAGCTTGCTGACTTTGTCTGGCAAAATTAGCCTTTCTCTGCTCACTATAGCGATCATAGTCTAAATGCTCGACTAGCGTTTCCGCTTCTTTCCGATGCTTGACCAGTCGCAAGTGGACGATAGTATCAGCCGTTTGAGAAAGAAAGTCTTCATCATGGGAAATGAAAATAACTGTTTGCTTCATCTTCTGTATCTTCCTTTTTAGCCAATCAACCGTCTCAAGGTCTAGGTCATTTGAAGGTTCATCTAAAAATAGAACCTCAAAAGGTTTGGCTAACTCGTGGATGAGCTGAATTTTCAAAGCTTCACCACCCGAGAGACTACCAATTTCTTGATCACTTGCAAAACGACTGCTGTCAAAGTGTAATTCATCAGACAAGCGATAGAGAATGCTGTAGTCCAAATCTGTAGACTCTAAAAAGAAGTAGTCCTGTAAAGATTTTTTCTTCAGTTCTTCAGCTAGCTGTTGAGGAATGTAGGCCAGGGACCTAAGATCAGACTTGATTTCTCCCCTGATAGTGAAATCAGCTAATCTTTCGCCCATTAAAGTTTTAAGTAAGGTTGATTTTCCATTGCCTTCTTCGCCGATAATAGCGACCTTTTCTCCGTCTTGGATGGTGATATTTAAATCGGAAACAAGGTCTCGTAAATCTTTGTTTTGTGTGATAGTTAGATGATTGATGTTTATCATATTATTGCACTTTCTAAAATGTCTATATTGCATAACAAAAAGCTCTACTTTATCTAGTAGAGCCAATCGTCTATGTCAAAAAATCCTCTTTTAAAAAGGCTGAAAATCCACCACAAAAAAGAGTACACAAAAAGAGACAGAAACAAGATCTACTAAATAAAGGTTCTTTATTTGATAGACTTAGTTGTTCATGTCTCCCTTACCTCCGAGTATTGCTGCAATCATCATACTCTTTTTGAGAAAATTTGTCAAGATTAAGCCAGAAAATCCTCTTTTTATTAAAGACCAAAAACAGGTCCGTAAAGTGTCAATGTATGTTTAACGTGATCGTAGTGGAACTTGTCATAGTTTCTCCAAGCAGTGCGAGCTTGATCGTTTAGTTTTAGTGAGCCAAGTCCAATCAAAAGACTAGTCCGTTGGTAAAAAGTTTCCAGTTCAATTAAGATAGCGTTGTCTACTTTCTCAGCTTTTTTAAGCGCTCTGAGAATTTCGTCTATATTTTGCTGTAAGCGTAGATCATCAGGTAATCCTTGTTTACAGTTTTGTATAGTTTGATTTAATTCTGAAACGAGTTGATAGGCTTCAGCTAAAAGAACTTTGTCTTCCATATGAGCGTCCTCCTTTGCTCATGTATTGATGCCTATAGTATAGCACAAAAAATAAATTTGTCATAATAAATATATCAAAAAATAATAATTCTCTAGATAGCATAATTAAAGTCTAGAAATATTTTGAAGCAGAGGTAAAAAATTCTTAAAAATATTTGACATTTATCCGTTGACAGAGGATAATGAGTTGAAAAAAAATATTGTTATTTCTTATGATTCAACTAATTATTAGCGCCTTTTAATGGAGAAATTTTTGTTAGCCTTCTAGATAGTAGTATATAATGATAGGATGTTTACGATTAAGTTTACGAAAGTGAGTAAAGATGATTAAGATATCAATTAGTTTGTTGCTAGACGCAATTGAAGATAATGTCGATTATGAAATCATTCAATCTATTGAACTTGAAACAGATATTAGAAAAATCACTAGACAATTTCAAGGAGAAAACGGGGAATTCTTAGTTAAAGAGGAAGTATTTCAAGAGTTACCTTTTGATATCAAAACAAGGAATGAAATTATTAAACAAATAAAACAAAACAGTCAGAAAGTGGATAGAGATGACTTTGATACATTGTTACAGTTATATTATTGAGAACCTAGGGCAATGTAATTACTTTTTGAGGTCGTAACCCTATAAAGCTTACGCGTTCTATGGTACAATATATCTATACTACATAGTATAATCAAGGAAGTAAATTTTTATGGAGGAAGTATGAAATTAAATATTCAAGAAGTTCGTAAGCAGCCTGAAGGTTTGTATTTTGAGCAAACTCTAGACATGTCAGCTGACTTACGTGAGCGTAACCAAGAAATTTTAGACGTAAAAGATATTGTCGCAGTTGGGAAGGTTCAGTATGAAGACCGTATGTTTTTCCTAGATTATCAACTGTCTTATACCATCGTACTTGCTTCTAGTCGTAGTATGGAACCTGTTGAGTTAGCAGAGTCTTATCCGGTGACAGAAGTCTTCATGGAGGGAGCAACCAATCAACTAGACCAAGAAGTTCTAGATGATGACTTGGTTTTACCTATCGAAAATGGGGAAATCGACCTTGCTGAAAGTGTTTCGGACAATATCTTGCTAAATATTCCAATCAAGGTCTTAACGGCAGAAGAAGAAGCAGGTCAGGGATTTGTGTCTGGAAATGACTGGCAAATCATGACTGAGGAAGAATATCAAGCTCAACAAGCAGTCAAAAAAGAAGAAAATAGTCCTTTTGCAGGTTTACAAGGGCTGTTTGATGGAGACGAATAGATGGTTTTATCCAAGAAACGTGCCCGTCATGTCATTGAGGAAATCATAGCTCTTTTTCCAGATGCAAAACCTAGTCTAGATTTTCGCAATCATTTTGAACTCTTAGTTGCAGTTATGTTGTCTGCTCAGACGACAGATGCGGCAGTAAACAAGGCGACTCCAGCTCTTTTTGAAGCCTTCCCTACACCACAAGCCATGGCAGACGCTAGTGAGAAGGACATTGCAAAACATATTTCTCGTTTAGGTCTGTATCGAAATAAAGCAAAATTTCTTAAAAAATGTGCGCAACAGTTATTAGAAGATTTTGATGGTCAAGTTCCTCAGACTAGAGAAGAATTAGAAAGTTTGGCGGGAGTTGGGCGTAAAACAGCTAATGTAGTCATGAGTGTGGGCTTTGGAATTCCAGCTTTTGCGGTAGATACTCATGTGGAGCGCATTTGCAAACACCATGATATTGTTAAAAAATCAGCTACACCATTAGAAGTTGAAAAACGTGTCATGGATGTCTTGCCACCAGAAAAGTGGTTGGCGGCGCATCAGGCCATGATTTATTTTGGTCGTGCTATCTGTCATCCGAAAAATCCAGAATGCGAACACTATCCACAATTGTATGATTTTAGTTCATTATAAGGTCAAACATTGAATGTTTTTACTTGCTTTGAACTGGGCTTTGTGATATAGTAAGAACAATAAAATATTCCTTTAAACCTGTCCCGTGAGGCAGGCAAGGAGCTCGATAAAGTAGAAGAGTAAGTCTATGCTGTTTCCAGTATGGCTCGCTTAATGATACATTCTCAAGTCTCCTTGTTTAAGGAGACTTTTCTTTTTGGAGGTTTGTCATGAAGACAAAAGAAGTTGTAGACGAATTAACCGTCAAGCGAGCAATTACGCGTATCACTTATGAAATTATCGAACGCAACAAAGATTTGAACAAAATCATTTTAGCGGGAATTAAAACACGTGGTGTCTTTATCGCCCACCGCATCCAAGAGCGCTTGGAACAATTGGAAAACATCTCTGTTCCCGTTGTAGAATTAGATACCAAACCTTACCGTGACGATGTCAAAAGTGGTGAAGATACTTCCTTGATTTCTGTTGATGTGACAGACCGCGAAGTTATCTTGGTGGATGATGTTCTTTACACAGGTCGTACAATTCGTGCCGCTATCGATAACATTGTCGGACATGGTCGCCCTGCCCGTGTGAGTCTAGCAGTATTAGTGGACCGTGGGCACAGAGAATTGCCAATTCGTCCAGATTACGTTGGGAAAAATATTCCAACTAGTCGTTCTGAAGAAATCATCGTTGAGATGACGGAACTTGATGGCCAAGATAGAGTTTTGATTACTGAAGAAGCTTAAAAGCTAAAGGAGTAGCCATGTCAGAAAATCAACAAGCACTCAAACATGTGGTGTCCATGGAAGATCTTACTGTAGATCAGGTTATAAAATTGATTAAACGAGGGATCGAGTTTAAAAATGGAGCCCAGTTGCCCTACGAAGACCATCCCATTGTTTCCAACCTTTTCTTTGAAAATTCGACAAGAACGCATAAATCCTTCGAAGTTGCAGAGATTAAACTGGGATTGGAACGACTTGACTTTGATGTGAATACAAGCTCTGTAAACAAGGGTGAGACACTCTATGATACAATCTTGACCCTGTCTGCACTTGGTGTAGATATCTGTGTTATTCGGCACCCAGAGGTTGATTATTACAGGGAATTGATTGCGAGCCCAACCATTATGACATCGATTATCAATGGTGGTGATGGCTCAGGGCAACATCCTAGTCAGAGTCTGCTTGATTTGATGACAATTTACGAAGAATTTGGCCGTTTTGAAGGGCTCAAGGTTGCCATTGCTGGTGACTTGGACCATTCACGTGTTGCCAAGTCCAATATGCAGATTTTGAAACGTTTAGGTGCTGAACTTTACTTTGCAGGACCTGAGGAATGGAGAAGTCAAGAATTTGCAGATTATGGTCAGTTTGTAACTATTGACGAGATTGTTGACCAGGTGGATGTTCTGATGTTGCTTCGAGTTCAACATGAACGCCACGAAAGTGGAGCAGTCTTCTCAAAAGAAGAGTATCATGCTCAACATGGCTTGAACCAAGAACGCTATAATCGCTTAAAAGAAGAAGCAGTCATTATGCATCCGGCTCCTGTGAATCGGGATGTGGAAATTGCCGATCATCTTGTTGAAGCACCAAAATCACGTATTGTTCAGCAGATGACCAACGGTGTATTTGTAAGAATGGCTATTTTAGAATCCGTATTGGCAAGTAGAAAAGCCAAATAAGACACAAAACGTTAAAAGACGCCAGTGAGCGTCCACGAGAGGTGAAAATATGACAAAAAGACTTCTAGTTTTAGAAGATGGCACAGTTTTTGAAGGAAAGGCCTTCGGTGCAGATATTGATGTAACAGGGGAAATCGTCTTTAACACAGGGATGACAGGATATCAAGAATCCATTACAGACCAATCTTATAATGGACAAATCTTGACCTTCACGTATCCACTAGTAGGGAATTATGGAGTTAACCGTGATGACTACGAGTCTATCAGTCCTACTTGTAAGGGAGTTGTGGTTTTCGAAGAGGCTCGTAGAGCCAGCAACTGGCGCAACCAAATGACCTTGGATGAATTCCTGAAAGCTAAGAAGATTCCTGGAATTTCAGGCATTGACACTCGAGCTCTTACAAAGATTATTCGTAAACATGGTACCATGAGAGCGACTCTAACACATGCTGGCGATAGTATGGATCACATTGCAGATCAACTTCAAGCAACTGTCTTACCGACTGATAATATCAGACAAGTTTCTACAAAGACTGCTTATCCGGCTCCAGGAGTTGGCTTGAGCGTTGTTTTAGTAGACTTCGGTCTTAAACACTCTATTTTACGAGAGCTATCTAAACGTGATTGTAACGTGACTGTAGTTCCATACACAACTACGGCTGAGGAAATCTTGCATTTAAACCCTGACGGAGTTATGTTGTCAAATGGTCCTGGAAATCCAGAAGATGTACCAGAAGCTCTTGAGATGATCCGTGGTATTCTCGGGAAAATTCCAATCTTTGGTATCTGTATGGGGCACCAGCTCTTTGCAATGGCAAATGGTGCTAAGACCTATAAAATGAAGTTTGGTCACCGTGGTTTTAACCATGCTGTTCGTGAAATTGCAACTGGGCGCGTGGACTTCACAAGTCAAAATCATGGTTATGCAGTTAACCGTGAGGATTTACCAGAGCACTTAATCATCACGCACGAAGAAATCAATGACAAGTCAGTTGAAGGCGTACGTCACAGATATCTACCAGGTTTCTCTGTGCAATTCCACCCAGACGCAGCTCCTGGGCCACATGATGCAAGTTATCTATTTGATGAGTTCATCGAGATGATGGAAGCTTTCAAACAAGCAAACTAAAGACGAGTGAAAAATCGTCGGAGAATTTATGTAACTGAACACGATCGGAAAGCTCAGAATTTAGAGAACCCAACTCGGATTGTCAATCCTTCCTTGGTTTCCTAAAATTCAATCGCTTTCTATTCGTCCTTTGTATCTTATTTAATGTCGCCCTGTGAGGCGACGAATAGAAAGGCAGGTCGTTTCTTTTAGTCGCTATCAGGCGAACTAAAAACTCCCTGCACTAGATTTTTTATCGAAAGATATCGTTTCTCTAAAAAATCGTCGGAGAATTTATTTAATGTCGCTCTGTGAGGCGACGAATAGAAAGGAGAAGATACATTGTTCGCGGAAGTGAACACGCCCTAAGAACTGTGTGAAAAAGATAAACATTGATTTGACGCTGAAGGCGTCTGCACCAAGTTTCCTATTTTCACTGTGTTCTTGACGGGCTTTGTATCATAAACTATGCCTAAACGTACTGATATTCAAAAAATTATGGTGATTGGTTCTGGTCCGATTATTATTGGTCAGGCTGCTGAGTTTGACTATGCTGGGACTCAGGCTTGCTTGTCTTTGAAAGAGGAAGGGTATGAGGTTGTCTTAGTAAACTCAAACCCTGCAACTATCATGACTGATAAGGAAATTGCAGACAAGGTTTATATCGAACCGATTACACTTGAGTTTGTGACTCGTATTCTCCGTAAAGAACGTCCAGATGCCTTGCTTCCAACACTTGGTGGGCAAACAGGGCTTAACATGGCCATGGAATTGTCTAAAAATGGTATCTTGGATGAGCTTGGAGTAGAACTTCTCGGGACTAAACTGTCTGCCATCGACCAAGCGGAGGACCGAGATCTCTTTAAACAATTGATGGAAGAATTGAATCAACCTATTCCAGAATCTGAAATTGTCAACACAGTTGAGGGAGCAGTTGCCTTTGCAGCAACTATTGGCTACCCAGTTATCGTCCGTCCAGCCTTTACTCTAGGTGGTACTGGTGGTGGTATGTGTGCCAATGAGGAAGAATTGCGTGAAATTGCTGAAAATGGTTTGAAGTTGTCACCTGTTACCCAGTGTTTGATTGAACGTTCCATTGCCGGTTTCAAGGAAATTGAGTATGAAGTCATGCGTGACTCAGCTGATAATGCCCTTGTTGTTTGTAACATGGAAAACTTTGACCCTGTCGGGATTCACACAGGGGACTCTATCGTATTTGCCCCTGCGCAAACCATGTCCGACTATGAAAACCAAATGCTTCGTGATGCTAGCTTAAGCATTATCCGCGCTCTCAAGATTGAAGGCGGATGTAATGTTCAGCTTGCTCTTGATCCACACAGCTTTAAGTACTATGTCATCGAAGTAAATCCTCGTGTATCTCGTTCTTCAGCTCTTGCTTCTAAGGCAACAGGTTATCCAATTGCTAAATTGGCTGCTAAGATTGCGGTAGGGTTGACCTTGGATGAAGTTATTAACCCAGTTACAGGTTCAACCTATGCTATGTTTGAACCAGCCCTTGACTATGTGGTGGCTAAGATTCCACGTTTCCCATTTGATAAGTTTGAAAAAGGGGAACGTCGTCTTGGTACCCAGATGAAAGCAACTGGAGAAGTTATGGCCATCGGTCGGAACATCGAGGAATCTCTCCTTAAAGCTTGTCGCTCTCTAGAAATTGGGGTTCATCATAATGAAATGCCTGAGCTTGCAGATGTTTCAGATGATGCCTTGATTGAAAAAGTTGTCAAGGCTCAAGATGACCGTCTCTTCTACGTATCAGAAGCTATTCGTCGTGGTTATACACCTGAGGAAATTGCTGAGCTTACAAAAATCGATATCTTCTATCTGGATAAACTTTTGCATATCTTTGAAATTGAGCAAGAATTAGGTTCTCATCCACAAGATCTAGTAGCTCTAAAAACAGCAAAACTCAATGGTTTCTCAGATTGTAAAATCGCTGAACTCTGGAACACTACATCTGATCAAGTTCGCCAACTTCGTTTAGAAAACAAGATTGTCCCGGTTTACAAGATGGTAGATACTTGTGCCGCAGAATTTGAATCAGAAACTCCGTACTTCTACTCAACGTATGGTTGGGAAAATGAATCAATCAAGTCTGATAAGGAATCTGTACTTGTCCTAGGTTCTGGTCCAATCCGTATCGGTCAAGGGGTAGAGTTTGACTACGCAACTGTTCACTCTGTTAAGGCAATCCAAGCTGCTGGCTACGAAGCCATCATTATGAACTCAAACCCAGAGACAGTGTCAACAGACTTCTCTGTATCTGATAAACTCTACTTTGAACCATTAACGTTCGAAGATGTTATGAATGTTATCGACTTAGAGCAACCAAAAGGTGTTATTGTTCAGTTCGGTGGTCAAACAGCTATCAACCTAGCTGAGCCATTAGCAAAAGCTGGTGTGACTATCCTTGGTACTCAAGTTGCGGACTTGGATCGTGCGGAAGACCGTGACCTCTTCGAACAAGCCCTCAAAGAATTGGATATTCCACAACCTCCTGGACAAACAGCAACCAATGAAGAAGAAGCAGTACTTGCTGCACGTAAAATTGGTTTCCCAGTTCTCGTTCGCCCTTCATATGTCTTGGGTGGACGTGCTATGGAAATCGTTGAGAATGAAGATGATCTTCGATCTTACATGCGAACTGCTGTTAAGGCTAGTCCAGACCACCCAGTTCTTGTCGACTCTTATATCGTTGGGCAAGAGTGCGAAGTTGATGCTATTTCAGACGGACAAAATGTCCTCATTCCTGGTATCATGGAGCATATCGAACGCGCTGGTGTCCATTCAGGTGACTCCATGGCGGTTTATCCTCCTCAAACCTTGTCGCAAAAAGTGCAAGAAACGATTGCAGACTACACCAAACGCCTAGCAATCGGCCTCAACTGTCTTGGTATGATGAACATTCAGTTTGTTATCAAGGATGAGAAAGTCTACGTTATCGAAGTAAACCCTCGTGCCAGCCGTACTGTTCCATTCCTTTCAAAAGTAACCAACATCCCTATGGCACAGGTAGCGACTAAGTTGATTCTTGGTCAAAGTCTTGAAGAGCTTGGTTACCAAGATGGACTTTACCCAGAAAGCAGTCGTGTTCATATCAAGGCGCCAGTCTTCTCCTTTACTAAGCTCGCGAAAGTAGATAGCTTGCTCGGACCTGAAATGAAGTCAACAGGGGAAGTCATGGGTTCTGATACCACTCTTGAAAAAGCTCTCTACAAGGCCTTTGAAGCTTCTTATCTTCACTTACCAACCTTCGGTAATGTTGTCTTCACTATCGCAGATGATGCAAAAGAAGAAGCACTAGATTTGGCTCGTCGTTTCCAAAATATTGGCTACGGAATCCTTGCTACTGAAGGAACTGCAGAGTTCTTTGCAAGTCATGGATTGCAGGCACAAGTCGTTGGAAAGATTGGTGATGATGAACACGATATTCCAAGCTACGTCCGCAAAGGAAAAATTCAAGCAATCATCAATACAGTTGGTACCAAACGGACAGCTGATGAAGATGGTGAGCAAATCAGACGTTCAGCAATTGAACATGGAGTTCCTCTCTTTACAGCTTTGGATACAGCAGATGCAATGTTAAAAGTACTAGAAAGCAGAAGTTTTGTTACAGAAGCGATTTAATAAAAAAAGATTCTCATTTGAGAATCTTTTTTTATTATGAAAGCGTTGCTATCATTTTTCACAAATAATTAAATGCAAAACCTGGACCTAATTAAATATATAAAAATAGTATAATTTTAAATTAATTAATTTTAAAAGATAGACATAATATAGGATAGTGCACATTTACATATAATTATATATAACAAATCACAGGGTGTTAAAATGGCCTAAAATATAATAAAGTAAACGATTTCAGAAGCACATAATTATTTGAAGTTAGGTCAGACTTATGGTATGATATAAGGGCTAAAGTTAGAGAAAAATATTGTATTCTAGATTCAAATATAGTATAATTCTTCTGCTGATAGTAAAATAATTTAAAAGGAGAACTTATCAAAATGATAAGAAAGGAACAACAACGTTTTTCTTTGAGGAAATATAAGGTAGGTGTTGCATCCGTATTTTTGGGAACAACTCTTAGTTTTATGTTAGCAAATGGAGGTGCGGTAAAAGCTTCTGAACTTCCTACACAACCAAGTTCTGAAGAAAAAACAGAGTTGGTGAAAAAGGAAAGTAGCGAGGATTCCTCTAAAAAGGAACAGAATATTGTAGAAAATGTTGCAACAACTGAGCTTGTTGAGACAAATAAGCTTGAAGAAGTAAAAGCAGCTTCTGAAGTTAAAACAGAAGAAGCTAAATCTGAACCAGTGTCTTCAGAAAAAGCAGAAGAAGTAAAACCTGCTTCAACTGAGACTGAGGTTGCTAATAAGGAAACTGCTAAGCCGGTTGAAAAAGCAGAAGAAGCAAAACCAGCAGCAACTGAAGTAAAACCAGCTACAGACGAATCAAACAAACCAAGAGTACGTAATCGTCGTGCTACAACGGAAGATGCAGTTACTGGAGATCACAACACTAAACCAGTAAGTGTTAGTACATATCTAAAAGATGGTGAAACAGTTGATCCAACTATACAAAATCCAAATGGAGCTACGGTTGGGTCTCAAACTGTACCAGCTGGATATGCAAGAAAAGAAGGTGATTACTATACATATAGTATCGTAGACCTTACTCGCTTCAACGAACGTTACAACACAAAATATTACTCTCGTGCTTATAAGAGATTTGATGATTCTACAGATACAGTTGTTGAATTGATTGATAAAACGACTGGTAATGTAGTAGAAACTAGAACGATTACTGCATCAAGTGGTATTCAAAAATTTACAACTACTGCGACTGCATCGAGGGGAGAGTTAACTTATCAAGTAGATTATGATAAAGGGACACCTGCTAGTAAAGCTGAACCAGCTCAACCATTCCTGCAATACGGTTATGAAGTTGGCGCAAGTATCCAAGCTTTAGTCGCTTCTGGTCACAACCTTACTCCAGATGAGCAAAAATTATACGATGCTGTATATGCTGCTCGTACATCAACAGACATTATTAACGTTGTAGAACCAGCTTATAATGGTCGTACAATTACGGATACTAATAGTAAGATCCCACGTTTTGTTAATAAAACAACTTACTATCGAGTAGTTGACAAAAACAATGCGACATTTAACGCCAATAAAACAGATAAAACTGTTCAAGACTACGTTCCAAATGGCAATGAAGAAGATTTGGCTAGATATACCACTAAAGCCATGGAAGGACAAAACTTCACAGCATCTGGTGAGCGTCAATTTGACGGCTACAAATTGTATCAAACGGCAGATCCAGATTCAACATCTGGTTATGTAAGCCGCCCTTATACTGTTGGTACCAAATTCATGGACGCTGAGCGTGCAGGAATTAAACGGATTAAAGAAATTGTAGACGAAGACGGATCAGTAGTCGTTCGTGTTTATCTTCTAGATCCAAAACAACAAAGCAAACGTTCTGACGGTAGCTTGAGCACTGATGGCTACATGTTGCTAGCAGAAACGAAACCGATTAAACCTGGTGATTATAACAAACAAGAATTGAATGTTAAGAAATCACCTCTTAACACCATTCCTTTC
This sequence comes from Streptococcus sp. HMSC062D07, assembly GCF_001814215.1. Taxonomy (NCBI): domain Bacteria; kingdom Bacillati; phylum Bacillota; class Bacilli; order Lactobacillales; family Streptococcaceae; genus Streptococcus; species Streptococcus sp. HMSC062D07. Next base: position 16,618 of record NZ_KV815330.1, on the reverse strand, counting down.
ACAGATAGTAAAGGTGTAAACTATGCAAATGGTAAGGAAATTCCATTTGACTTCCAAAAAGCTGCAGGATATACACCGTATAAGACTGTCTTTGTTCCATTCTTGGGAGATAACATTGGTCACCTTTCTCCTAATGAACAATTGGTTCGTGGAGTAAATGGTATCGGTACAAACGTTGACTTGCTCAACTCATTGACACCGTACAAACAACCTATTTACTATTACGTGAAACAAGAACCAGCTGAAGTAATTCCTGAAGTTGAAAAACAATTGGACGGACGTGTCTTGACAGACGGCGAGTTTACTTTCAAATTAACAGAAGAGAAAAGTACTCCTGATAAGCACGAAGAGACTGTTACCAACAAGGATGGAAAAGCTACATTCAGCAAACTTACCTTTAACAAAGCTGGTACTTATAAATACAAGATCACTGAACAAAAGGGTTCTGATACAGACGTTGATTACGACGCAATGACTGTTACCATGACCGTTACTGTAACTGAGAATTCTAAAGGTGACCTAGGAGCTACAGTTAAATACAGTGCTGAAGGTGGATTCAAATCAAGTGATGATGATAAAATCTTCAACAACTATGTTGTAGCACCAGTAAAAGTTAAATTTGACTTCACGAAAAAATTGGCTGGACGCGATCTTAAAGATGGAGAATTCAACTTCGTTCTTAAAAATTCTGATGGTCAAGAAGTTGAGACTGTAGCCAACAAAAAGGATGGAACTGTAACATTCACAGAAATAGCGTTTGACAACTCTAAAGTTGGCACACATACCTATACTGTAGAAGAAGTTGTACCTGCAGCTAAAGAAGCTGGAATGGTTTACGATTCTATGAAGGCTACGATTACTGTAGAAGTTTCTAAAAAAGGTCACACATTAACAACAGTAACTAACGTAGTTTCTGCTGGCGGTGTGGACGATAATGGAGCATCAACTGATGGTAGTGAAGATAAAGTATTCAACAACAAGATTACTCCTCCAGAAACGCCTGTATTCCAACCAGAAAAATTTGTACTTAACAAAGAAAAGTATGACATCACTGGTACTAAATTAGTCGATGATGACAACGAATTGACTAATGAGTATACAGAAACCAATGCTGATCCGTACGCTGATAAAACTACTAATAACGAAGCAGAAAACATCAATACTAAGACAGTTGAACGTGGCGATAAATTAGTTTACCAAGTATGGTTAGATACTAGAAACTTCTCAGATAAGAACAATATCCAATCTGTTGGTATTTCTGATACATATGATGCTGAAAAAGTAACAGTTAACGCTGCTGACATCAAAGCTTATGACAGTGTAACTGGCCAAGATGTAACTGATAAGTTTGACATTAAGGTTGAAAATGCTGTAATCACAGCAACTTCCAAGTCTTCTATGAACAAGTCTTTAGGTGATGCGGATAATACTCAAGTTATCGACACAACTAAATTCGAGTTTGGTCGCTACTATAAATTCGATATCCCAGCCACTGTTAAAGACACAGTTAAGGCAGGAGCTGATATTGAAAATAAAGCCAACCAAATCGTTCATGTTTACAACCCAGTAAGTAAATCTGTAGAAACACCTGAAAAACCAACTCAAAAACGTGTGAATAGTGTACCAATTACTGCAGAATTCAACTTCACAAAACGTTTGGAAGGTCGTGAGCTTAAAACTGGCGAATTTACATTTGAGTTGAAAGACAGCGACGATGTTGTGATTGCGACTGCAACCAACGATGCAGATGGTAAGATTAAATTCTCTCCAGTAGAGTACACAAATAAAGCTGGTGAAAAAGTCACTGCCCTTAAATACAAGAAGGGTCAAGAAGGTACTTATACTTACTCTGTAACAGAGGTGAAAGGTACAGACGCAACTGTCACTTACGATACTATGAAGGCAGAAGTAACTGTAACAGTATCACACGATGGAACAGCAAAAGCATTGATTGCTAACGTAACTGAACCAACTGACAAAGAGTTCAACAATACAGTAACTCCTCCAACAGAACCTAAGTTCCAACCAGAGAAGTATGTATTGAATGAAGCAAAATACTCAATCACTGATAACAAACTTCTTGATGATGATTCTGAGTTGACTGATAAATATGGTGAAACAAATACTGATCCATATGTTGATGGAACTTCAAACAACGAAGCAGCAAACATCAATACCAAGACTGTTAACCGCGGAGATAAGATCTACTATCAAGTATGGTTGGATACAACTAAATTCTCAGCAACTAACAAAGAAAACGTTCAATCAGTAGGAATCACTGATGACTTCGATGAAACGAAGGTTGATGTCGTTGCTTCTAAAATTAAAGCTTACGATTCAGTAACTGGTGACGATGTAACAAACAAATTCGACATCAAGGTTGAAAATGGTGTGATGACTGCAACTCTTAAATCTGGCTTCACGAAGTCATTGGGTGATGCAGAAAAAACTCAAATCATTGACACAACAAAATTTGCATTTGAACGTTACTACAAATTTGATATCCCAGCAACTGTTAAAGCAGACGTTGCAGGTGGAGTAGACATCGAAAATACTGCGGCTCAAGTAGTGAACTACTACAACCCATCTACGAAGAAAGTTGAAAAACCAAGCAAACCAACTGAAAAACGTGTAAACTCAGTACCAATCTCTATTGAATTCAACTTCACTAAACGTCTAGAAGGACGTGAATTGAAAGAGAACGAATTCAGCTTTGTATTGAAAGATTCAAATGGTAAAGAAGTTGAAACTGTAACCAACGACAAAGATGGTAATGTGAAATTCTCAGCTCTTACATTCAAGAAGGGTCAAGAAGGCGTACACAACTACACTGTTGAAGAGGTTGCAGGTACAGATGCTACTGTGACATACGACACAATGAAAGCAACTGTAACCATCACAGTTAAACATGACGGAACAGCTAAAGCTTTAGTAGCTAAACTTGGCGATATCGCTGATAAAGAGTTTAACAACGTGGTAACACCACCAACTGAACCTAAGTTCCAACCAGAGAAATACGTTGTAACTGAAGAGAAATACTCAATTACTGACAACAAGCTTCTCGATGATGATTCTGAGTTGGCAGACAAGTACGGAGATACCAATAAAGATCCATACGCAGATAAGACTGACAACAACGAAGCAGAAAACTTGAATACTAAGACTGTGAAACCTGGTGCGAAATTGGTTTACCAAGTATGGCTTGATACAACTAAATTCGACGCTAACAACAAGGATAACATCCAATCAGTAAGTATTTCTGATGACTTCGATGAAACGAAGGTTAATGTAGACTCTTCAGCTATCAAGGCTTACGATTCAGTAACTGGTTCGGATGTGACTGACAAGTTCGACATCACAGTTGAAGCTGGTGTTATGACCGCAACGCTTAAAGCTGGTTTCACGAAGTCACTTGGAGACGCAGACAATACACAAATCATCGACACAACTAAATTCGAGTTTGGTCGCTACT
>NZ_KV815330.1:0-13046 GCF_001814215.1 Streptococcus sp. HMSC062D07 | reverse complement strand
CTACTATAAATTCGATATCCCAGCCACTGTTAAAACAGACGTTAAAGGTGGAGTAGACATCGAAAATACAGCAGCGCAAATTGTAAACTACTACAACCCATCTACGAAGAAAGTTGAAAAACCAGAAAAACCAACTGAAAAACGTGTCAACTCAGTTCCAATTGAAGTCGAATTCAACTTCACTAAGAAATTGGAAGGCCGTGAATTGAAAGCTGGTGAGTTCAGCTTCGTATTGAAAGACTCTAAAGGTACTGAAATCGAAACGGTTCAGAACGATAAAGATGGCAAGGTGAAATTCGCTAAACTTGAATTCACTAAAGCCCAAGTTGGAACTCATAAGTACACTGTAGAAGAAGTTAAAGGATCTGATGCGACAGTCACTTACGACTCTATGAAGGCTGAAATCACAGTAGAAGTTAAATACGATGGTACAGCTAAAGCACTTGTGAAGACACTAACTGATGCTCCAGATAAAGAGTTCAATAACACTGTGACTCCTCCAGAAACTCCTGAGTTTAACCCAGAAAAATATATTCTTAAAGAAGAGAAATTTGACATTACTGGAACTAAACTTCTGGATGATGATAAAGAGTTAACTGATAAAGTAGCTGATACCAACAAAGATCCATATGCGGACAAAGTTGATAATAATGAAGCGCAAAATATCAATACTCAAACACTCCATAAAGGTGATAAGGTTGTTTACCAAGTATGGCTTGATACAACTAAATTTACAGAAGCTCACAATATTCAATCTGTTGGAATTACAGATAAATATGACAGTGAAAACTTGGATGTTAATGTAGCTAATATTAAAGCTTACGATTCAGTAACTGGTGAAGATGTAACAGCTAAGTTTGATATTTCAATTGTGGATGGTGTCATTACTGCTACATCTAAGGCTGACTTGACTATGTCTCTTGGAGATGCAGAAAATACTCAAGTAATCGACACTGCTAAATTAGCATTTGGACGTTACTACAAGTTTGATATTCTTGCACGTATCAAGGAAACTGCTAAGGAAGGTGTAGATATTGAAAATACAGCTTCTCAAATTGTTCACCAATATGATCCAACTAAGAAATCAGTTGAAAAACCAGAAAAACCAACTGAAAAACGTGTTGTTAATATCCCAGTAAAAGTTGAATTCAACTTCACAAAGAAATTGGAAGGTCGTGCGTTGAAAGCTGGAGAATTCAGCTTCGTATTGAAAGACAAAGATGGCAACGTAATTGAAACTGTAAGCAACGATGCAGAAGGTAAGATTAAGTTCTCAGCTCTTGAGTTCAAACGTGGTCAAGAAGGCACTCATATCTATCATGTAGAAGAAGTGAAAGGTACAGAGGCTGGAGTTGAGTATGACAATATGGTAGTGACTGTTGGAGTTACTGTAACTAAGGATGGTAAAGTGTTGACCCTTACTTCACAAATGCCTGAAGATACTGAGTTTAACAACAAGGTAACACCACCAACACCACCAACACCACCAACACCACCAACACCGCCAACGCCGCCAACGCCGCCAACGCCGCCAACACCGCCAACACCGCCAACGCCGCCAACACCGCCAACACCGCCAACACCACCAACGCCGCCAACGCCGGTAGCACCACCAACTCCGGAAAAACCTAAAGGTCGTGAGTTGCCAAATACTGGTGAGCAATCTAAAGTTGGATTAGTGGCTCTAGGTGCAGCACTTGGTCTAGTAGGTCTTGGTTTAATTGCAAAACCAAAAAGACGTGAAGACTAAGATTGAGATAAGATCAATATTTTGGTATTGAAATAGCAATTTTAGCTCTAAAATGAAGAGGCTTTGCTCGTAAGAGCAAGGCCTCTTTGTTATTTTCTTAAAAAAACCCCGAGGACTTATTCCTTGGGTTTTTAAAATTATAGTAGTTTAATCTTGTTTCTTTTTATAACCGACAAGACCTGCAAATCCAGTGAGAAAAGCAAATCCAAGATATGCTAATTGGGAATTTTGCTCTCCTGTTGCAGGTAGCTGACTACCAGGTTTAATCAAAGTTCTTTCTGATTGTATTGACTCTTTTTGGCGTTCAGAACCTTGAACTTGAACTTGAGTTTGAGGTTGAACTTGAGTTTGAGTTTGAGGTTGAGGTTTAGGCTGAGGTTGAGGTTTAGGCTGAGTTTGAGGTTTAGGCTGAGGTTTAGGCTGAGGTTGAGGTTGAGGTTGAGGTTGAGGTTGAGGTTTAGGCTGAGGTTGAGGTTGAGGAGTTGGTAATTCTTTGACTTTGTATTCAAAAATCAGATCTGTAGTTCCTACTCCGACTTGGCCTGATTGTTGTGCACTGCTAATACGTTCGTATGTTTGACCATTATAAGAAATTTCGTCCGGTGCAACAGCAATGTAGGCAGAACCGTTATCTGCATTTGAAGCAATAACGATAGCTGGTTGCAATTCAGTTGTGGTGTTTTGAAGGACAAATCGTGCTATTACATTTCCTAAAGCAAGTTTGTAGTCATAAATTACTGTTTTATTTCCCTTAGATACTGTTCCTGAAACATCAGCAGAACCCTCACGATGACCAACTAAATTATAGACTAGACCGTCTTTTGTAATTACTTTTGGTGCATCTGTAGTATAGTTCGTACCAAAGTCTGCGTTTTCAGAAACTGTTTGAGAGTCTTGTAATTCGGTATCACTGCCTATAATGAGGAATTGTACCGTCACTGATCCTTGAGAAATTGTATAAGTAATTACTGTATCATTAGTAGCAGAAGTTGCAGTAGGAAGAAGGTATCCCTTTGTTTCATCAAGTGGATCTACAAAGGTTAAGATTTTTCCAGTTGCATCTTTTGGTTCTAACCCTTCAATATATGGTAGAGTTGCAGTTGGCGCTGAAATAGCAGTTGGATTAGAAGGATCATTTAAATATGCAATCTCTTTAATAGCATTTGATGGTTCTTTTCCTGATGCATAACTAATTGTATAAACACCGACTGGTCGGTAGACAACAATATCAGAAATGTCATCAGATTCAGCTAGGATTCCAGTATGACCTCCAGATTTATTAAGATCAGGAGAGATTGTTGCATTTGATTCTTTAGATACGACAACATATCCATTTTTGACTGGATTTTCATAATCTGCGAAAGTAGTACCGTCTTTAGACACCCAATCTTCAAGTGTTGTTTCTCCAGTTACCAAATTGATAGTTCCTTTTCGGCTAAAGTTTAAACTATCTGTTTTTGAAACGATGTCAGCTTCTTGACGATTGTTACCATTCTTATCTTCAGTAACATAGGTGATAGTACGAGTTACTTTTTCTGATAAATGATTGAGATCACTAATAGATTTTCCATTTGGAGCTTTAGGAGTTGGATAGAGGCTACCATCGGTATCTCCTGGAACAACTTGGCCAACTTGAATTGGTTGTGTCTCAGAAAAATCTACAATTTTTGGTGTAAAGCGAACGATGAATTCCTGGATGCCATCACCATTAATGTTTGAAGCATCTCGGTCAAATTTTGCTGGTCCATTTTTATCAAATTCGTTCTCAACTAGTTTATAACCTTGTTTTAGGTATTTAGCAATCGTATCTTTTGTTGAGTAGTCAATCTTTTCATCAGTATGTCCAACAAAGTCGCTTGAACGTTCCAGTTCTTTACCAGTTTCATCTTGATAAAGAACACGGGCAACTTCATTAAGTTTGACATAGAGCATATCCCATACATCTAGGTTAGGAACATCAATTGCAGCCATCCATTGACCGGCCCCGCTGTCATAATATACATTGGCAGTAGTTTCACGAAGTTGAATATTATATTTTCCTTCTACAGCATCTGGTGTAGCCCAATAGATATTCGCATGTTCGGCCTGATCTTTTGAAATTCTACCGAGTGGTACAAAAGCTTGGATGTTAGTCAGTTTCGTAGTGGAATTAACAGCACTATTCCATTTGTTTTCAGTAATTCCAACTAAATTAATCAAATGAGCAATTCGGTCACCAGTTTTAGTTTCTTTTGTGATGGTATAAACGGTACCAGGTTGAACACCATCTGAATTATCAAGATTAGAACCGATAAAGTTACCATCAACAAGAACATTTGTATTGTCTCCAATACGGCGAGTATCATGTGCTAAAGTTTCGCGTCCACGAAGGAGTTCTTGGTAGGCAACGATAAATTCTTGGTAGTTGAATTCTGCATTAGCAAAATCAGCATTGACTGGTAAGTTTTGATTGAGGTACCATTCAGCCTGAATAACACCAAAACCTTTTTCATCTTGAGATGTATTGAGAGCAGCAGTGGTCATATGATAACCACCACTTGCTGCAATAATTGCATCTGTTAGCAATTCATTGTCTTTGCTGAGTTTTGCTGCATTTTTTTCACGGTGAGTATAAGCAGCGATAATTGGAGATTTTCCGTTGTATAAATCTCGCATACGCTCAGTCAAGCGTGTTAAGGCTTGGTAGGTAGAATCATAGGCGATGCTATCTCCCCAAACTTCCGCGTATGGTGCAGAGACATTTGTTTTTCCTAATCGATCAGCATCTCCAGTAGAGATATCGTTGATCATGAAGTCATAGCCTTCTTTTTTGAGTGCCTCTGTTGCAGCTGCGGCTAGTTTTGGATAGTTTTCACTTAAAGAGAAAGCTTTTCCAGGTTCGTTAACTTTTTCAACCAAGTTAGTCCCCATAGTGTCCCCTTGCCAACCATCGAAGCCGCCTTCTTTCATGGCTTTTAACATCACATTGATGATAAAGTTTTGCCAGTTTGGATCTCCTGGATCTAGAAATTGTTGGATGTCAGTCGCTGTAACATCACCAGTCTTTCCAAAGTTGAAGTGATCTTGCAAGTTGCGTACGATAGCACTTTTTACTTGGTCTGGGATTTTTTCGTCAAGAGACACAGCGTAAATCATATTATAAAGCATAGCTTTAGCACCAGTTGAATGAACATGAGAAACCAACTCTTTTACAGCTTCTGTGTCAATAACCGGTAAGTATGTTTTACGTTTTTCGGGATCTGTTTCATCTTTCGGAATCAAGAAAGTAGCCCAATCTTGAGTGAATCGTTCAACATTAGCCGGGAATGGATTAGCAGGAGTATTGTAAACGTCGTAGAAGAAGTAGTTGTTGATGTGCATGTTGGCCAATTGGTCAATACTATTTTTATATCCTTCCACTTGATCTTTTGTGATTGAATTGTGATTGTCTTTTGAACCTGCAACAACACCATAACGTGGATATACAGTCCAATCATCTTCGACTGATAGACCAGCTACTTTGTGAAGTTCTTGTTTTCCATCAGCATTCTTTCCGATGACGTCAATGAGATAACCAGAATTTGGAGAAAAAACAGAGTTTGGAATGACAAGTGAATTTCCTGGAGCATTCTTCAACTCATAAATGACTTTGTCTAAATGAGATACTGTCAAATCAGATGAAGTTACGTTAGGATTATTGATTGAGATGCTAACATCCTCACCACTTTTATATGTAGCCTTGTTAAATGTTACATCGTTTTGGATTTTTGGAGTGTTATAAGTGCTTGTTGTAGATGAAGTACTAGCCGTTGTGGGTTCAGTTGTACTTGAAGTTTGAGGCAAAGTTGATGTATCTTCGCTTGAAGAAGTCTTTGGGATTTCCTCACTAGTTGTTGTAGTAGGTTGCTCACTAGTGGTCTCAGTACTAGTGGCTGGTTGACTTGATTTAGTTACGTTTGTAGTTGAAGTTGTAGTTGTAGTTGAAGTTGAAGCAACTTCATCTGCCATAGCAACAGAACTTAACATCAAAGAACCAAAGACCGTAATCATAGATACAAGTACTTTATTTCGCTTGCGGAAATAGCCGTGACCTTTTTCTTGAAAAAGGTTATTTGAAAATTTCATAATATCTCTCCATTCATTATATTTTGTTAGTTGAAATTATACGACAGTTCATAAGAAAATGTCAACAAAAATGTAAACTTTCTGTAAATAAATGAAAAGATAATGAAATAAAATTGAAAAAAATTGAAAAAATACTTGACTTTTAAAATTATTTTTGATACGATTTTTGAGACTTCGAAGAACAAAAATTCTTTTTGCTTCAGAAGCATAAATAAAAAATATTTAAAAAGGAGTTTGTCATGTCATCGTTAAAGAATAATAAAACGATTAAGTATGCCTTGAGAAAAACCTCAGTTGCTTTTGGTTCTGTTGCGGTCGCAACAGTGATTGCTGCTGCAGGTATTGCGACTGTATCTGCCGATGAAACTTCATCAGCAACTACACCGGTTACTTCAATTACAACAGTAGCTGGAGAAGAAACAAAAGAAGTTGCAGTTCCAGAGAAGTTGGAAGAAGCTAAAACTGCTGCTAAAAATGAAGGTCTTGAAGTTAAAGAAACTGAGACTAAAAAGCAAGATTCAGAGGAAGCCGCTGCTAAAGATTACGAAAAACAAGTTACTGATATTAATAAAACTGTAGCTGATTATAAAGCTGAAGTAACAGCAAATCAAGAAGCTTACGAAAAAGAAAAAGCTGAAGTTGATGCTAAAAATGCTGCTGCACAAGCAAACTACGATAAAGAGCTTGCGGCTTACAACGCAAAACTTACTGCTTACGAAAAAGAATTGACTGAAAAAACAGCAGAAAAAACAGCAGTAGAACAGAGTAATGAAGAAGCACGTGTTGCTTATGAAAAAGCTCTTGAAGAATATAACACAGCACTTGCAGCATACAATGCATCTGTAACAGCAAATCAAGAAGCTACTGAAAGTAATAAATTAGCTCAAGCAGAATATGAAGCTAAATTAGCTGACTACAAGACTAAAAAAGCTGCTTATGATGAAGCACAAGCTGCTTACTTGATTGAGCTCGAAATTTACAACAAGAAAAAAGCACAATACGATGATGCTAAAGATGCCTTCAATAAGATGGTTGCAGAGCGTGGTGGAAATCCTGAGAAATACAAACAAGATTTGACATTCCTCTCTGAAGAACTTGCTGATGGCGAAACAACTAAAATCACACACCAAACAACTGGATTAACAACTTACTTGACAAAAGAAGGTCAATCTCGCATGTACGGTGATGGTAAAGCTACTAAAATGTATGAAACAAAGAATCTACAAGATTCTGATGTGACAACTACAAACCCATATGCTAATAATGAAATTGAGTGGGGAGTTGTAAAAGTCGGAGATAAATTTGATGTGACATACACAGGACTTACTCAAGCTAAAATTGTAAAAGGTAGCGAAGAAAAACGTATTGCAAAAGTTGTTTATAAATACGATGTGAAGAGCCTTCCATCATCAGATGGAAAAGGAATCGTTCAAATTTATAACGATCCAGCGGTTACAATGACAATTGGTAGCTCAACTGATACTGAAAACCCAGTTACAGTTGGTGTTGACATTGAGTTTTATGATGAAAATGACCAATTGATTGATTTGTCACAACACAATGCAATCCTTGCCCTTAACTCACTTAACCACTGGAATGGTGCATCTTATGTTGAAAATGACAAACCTCGTCCTCTAGTTGTTGAAGCTAAAGATAGCGAAGGCAATACAGTTCGTGGAACTTGGGATCCATATTCAGATGGAAGTGAACCAAAACTTGATGGTGCAGACGTTGTTGTGAAAAGCGGTAAGGCTGACTTCGGTAGTGCAGAAGTTGATATCAATGCTGATAATCCTTTGAAAATTGTTGCTCAAAAAGCAACATGGGTTGATGATGCCTTCAAAGTAACTGAAGAACCAACAGTTGATGCTACAACAGTGAACGCATCTGGTGGCGGAAATGGTCACTCAGTTGGTACTGAAGATTACACATTCGGTGATAAATCAGACGTTATCGGTTCTTACACTGTAGACGCTACATCTGGTGTTTTGAGATACACACCAAAAATGAAACACCAAGATACTCCTCACGTTGAGTCTGTAAACATTGGTGACAAAGAGTTTATTAAACTTCCAAATTCAAGTGTAGACCAAGATTCATCGACAAAAGAAGTATCTGCTAAAGAACAAAACCAATACATGGATCAAGGTGCTACATTTAATGCGGACTCTTCAAGTGAAACTAAGGGTTGGGATGATCCTAAGAGCCCTTACCTTTACTATGGTGGTGCTGCTGTTATTTTGAAAGATGGTCATCTTGAATTTACAGCAAAAGGTGCTAACGCAACAGGCGAAGCAACTCTTTATTGGTTCTCTATCAACTCAAATGTTGGCTTCCCTCAAGATCCAGGTGAAGAGCCAGTTAAACCAACAGAACCAACACCTCCAGTTAAACCTGAAAAACCAGAATTGACAGAAGTACCAACTGTTAAAGAAAAACCAGTTCCACCGACAGAACCAGAATATAAAACTGTACCTGTCTTACCAAGTGAACCGGTTAAACCAGAAGCACCTGAGTTGGTGAAGGATCCTGTTAAGAAAGAAACAGAAAAACCAGTTGTTGAATGGAATAAAAATGTTGTGCTTATCAAGGAAAATGAAAAACCACAACCTAAGCCAGAACCAAAACCAGAGCCTAAGCCAGAACCAAAACCAGAGCCTAAGCCAGAATCAAAACCAGAGCCTAAGCCAGAATCAAAACCAGAATCATCTAAGAAATCATTGCCAAATACTGGTTCAGTTGAACAATCATTCATGACTTATTCAGCACTTATTGGTTTAGCTACTGCCGGTTATGCTTTGTCAAGAAAGAAAAAAGAAGACTAATTCATTCTGACAGTTTAAAAAGAGAAGACTAGTTTAGTCTTCTTTTTTTTTACTTAACTTTATCCTATAAAATTTAAAATATTAAACCGTTTACACTTGACAAAAATTGGTCTATACCATATAATGAAATAAAGAAATATGGAGGAACAATTATGAAAGTTATTCAAGTAAAAAATCCTGAAGAAGGTGGAAAAGTAGCTTTTGAAATTTTAAAAGAAAAGCTAGCAAACGGTGCTCAAACATTAGGACTTGCGACAGGTAGCAGTCCACTTGAGTTTTATGGAGAAATCGTTAAGAGTGACCTTGATTTTTCAAATCTTACAAGTGTTAACTTGGACGAATATGTAGGTCTTGATGGAGATAACCCACAATCTTATCGCTACTTTATGCAAGAAAATCTATTCAATAAAAAGCCATTCAAAGAAAGCTTTTTACCTCGTGGTGTCAAAGATAATGCAGAGGAAGAAGTAGAACGCTACAACCAAATTCTTGCTGACCATCCAGTTGATTTGCAAATTCTTGGAATTGGTCGAAACGGTCACATTGGCTTTAATGAGCCAGGAACTCCATTTGATAGTCAAACCCACCTTGTAGATCTTGATCAGTCTACTATTGAAGCAAATGCTCGCTTTTTTGATAAGATTGAAGATGTACCAACACAAGCTATCTCAATGGGAATCAAAAATATTCTAGATGCAAAATCTATTCTTCTCTTTGCTTATGGTGAATCTAAAGCAGAAGCCATCGCTGGAACTGTTGAAGGTCCAGTTACTGAAAGTCTTCCAGCAAGTAGTTTGCAAAACCATCCAGATGTAACTATTATTGCAGATGCTGGAGCACTTAGCTTGTTGAAAAAATAGTTCTCGTATAAATGAAAACCATTCAAAAATTTTCGAATGGTTTTTGTAACTTTATGAAAATTAATGTATATAAAATAATAAAATTATAATAAAAACGTACATTATGATTCTAAAACTTATAATTGTAAAGAAATAGAATAATTATATTTGTGATTTATTAAAAATGAGGCTTCTGAGCCTCGTTTTCATTGACTTTTAGATTATATTTTAGTACTATGATGGTGAGTTAGTCAATAATTCAATATATTTAAAAAAATAGGGAAAGAAGGAAATATTTAATGGTGAAAAAGATAAAGAAAAAGCCGTTATTAATATTTTTTGTATCAGTTCTGACCTTCCTGAGTGCATTGTTCTTATCGACCAATGTCGCTTATGCAGATGGAAAAGAACTAACGGGTGTAGTAACTGATATAAGTGTCCTCAACATGTCGGATTCCAAATTGGAACCGAATGCAGATGGTACTTATCAGATTATTACCAATCGTACAAATCAGTTCTTTGTTCAATTTGACCTCAAGCAATATGATGGAAAATTGACCAATGGCGATTACTTTGATGTAGATATTCCTACACCAGTAACTGTCTATAATGGAACGACTGAATTGTACGATAAGGAAACAAAAGTAAATATCGGTACAGTAGTTGTTACTGCCAATGGTGATAACCAAGGTGGTAAGGCACGTGTTACTTTGAAGAACCTTGATGAGTTCCAAGCTAAAACAGGCGGGGATATCGTTAAAGGCGTGAAAGGAAATTATGCAATTACTTTCTTGTTCAAGAGTGACCAAACAGCAACGCCACTTACTTTTGAAAACAAGGGTGTTGGTAAAACAATCACACATACCTTTACATCTAAGACAGTTGACAGCAAGCAAGAAGGTTTCGAAAACTATGCTAAGGTTGGTAACGATGTAGTAAGTAAAGAATGGACTTCAGAAAAGTTAGCAGCTATCGGTTCAGTTGGAAAAGGTGATATTTATTCTCCATGGAGAATCCGTGTCAATACAGGAAGACAAGACTATGGTAAAAACCTAGTTCTTAATGACTTCCTTCCAAATACAGCTGAGTTTTCTGCTATTCAATATATTCCAGAATCATTGGTAGTTTATTCTTCTGCAACATTGAACGATGGTACTTCTCAAGTCCCATCAGATGCTAAGAAGATGGTAGAAGGTACTGACTATACTGTAGCTTGGAATGAGAACTATACTCAGTTCAAACTTATCTTTGCAGATGGTTCTAAATCGTATTGGGTAGAATACCATACAACAACACCAGGTGATGGTAGCAAAGTTCAAAACGTTATCCAGTTGACTACAGCAGATGGAACTGCACTTACTCAACGTAGTAATCGTGCAAAATTAGATTTCACGGTTGAACGTGTATCTCTTGTAAAAGGACAAATCGAAGCTTCTACAGCCTTCAAGATTAAGATCAACAAGACAAATGCCTTCACATTGGTTCCAGTTGCAGGCGCTGTTTATACAGTGAAGTCAGAAGACGGAACTATCTCTACAGAATTGACTACAAATGAAAAAGGTGAGGCAATCTCTGATGAGTTTGATCAAAAATATGTCGGTAAGACATTCATCATCAAAGAAAAAACAGCTCCTGCTGGATATAATCTTGATGAAACAGAATACAAGGTAGTTCTTGGAGCTGAAGGTTCTAAGATTAACCTTAAAGACGAACCAATCGCAGCTGATTTCTCAATTACTGCTAAGAAAGTAATTGCTGGAAATCGTCCAGTAGCCTTGAAAGATGGTGAGTTCAAGTTTGATTTGTACAATGCAAACAACTTGACTACTCCAATTGCTTCAACAACAAACAAAGCAGATGGAAGCATCACATTTGAAGGTTTGAAAGCTAAAGGTCCTGGTACCTACAACTATGTCATCAAAGAAAATACTGAAACAAAAGTTCCAGGTATCACATTTGATGAAAACTCATACGAAGTAACAGTCGTTGTTAAAGCTGAAGGTGGAACACTTAAAGCTGAGGTTACAACTCAAGCACCAACTTTAACAAACACATATGAGCCATCACCAGCTCGTGCTACATTCAAAGCAACTAAAGAATTGGTTGGTAAAGAACTTGCTAACGAACAATTTGAATTTGAATTGAGCGAAGGTGGTAACGTCATTGCAACGTCTTCAAATGGTAAGACAGTCAATGGTGTTGAAGCTGCAACAAATGAAGTAGTCTTCTCAGTTCTTTACACTGAAGCTGGAGAGCACGAATATGTCATTACAGAAAAAGCTGGTTCAGTAGCAGGAGTTACATACTCTAAAGAAAGCTATACAGTTCATGTTAAAGTTGTAGATAACGGTGAAGGTAAACTCGTAGCTACTGTTACAGAAGCAGATGAAGCTCGTAAGTTTACAAACACATATAAAGCAACTCCAGCAGAAGCTGTTATCAAAGCAACTAAAGAATTAGTTGGTAAAGAACTTGCTAAAGAACAATTTGAGTTTGAATTGAGCGAAGGTGGAAACGTTATCGCGACATCATCAAATGGTAAAGAAGTTGAAGGTGCCGAAGTTGCAACAAACGAAGTAGCCTTCAAACTTTCATACACTGAAGCAGGCGAGCACGAATACGTGTTGACAGAAAAAGCTGGTTCAGAAGAAGGAGTTACATACTCAACTGAAAGTTATACAATCCATGTCTTAGTAGTAGATAATAGCGAAGGTAAACTAGTTGCAACTGTTAAAGAAGCAGATTCAACTCGTAAGTTTACAAACAAATATAAAGTATCACCTACAGAAGCAGTTATCAAAGCAACTAAAGAATTAGTTGGTAAAGAACTTGCTAAAGAACAATTTGAGTTTGAATTGAGTGAAGGCGGAAACGTCATCGCAACATCATCAAATGGTAAACAAGTTGAGGGTGTTGAAGTTGCAACAAACGAAGTAGCCTTCAAACTTTCATACACTGAAGCAGGCGAGCACGAGTACGTGTTGAGAGAAAAAGCTGGTTCAGCAGCAGGAGTCACATACTCTAAAGAAAACTACACAATCCATGTCTCAGTTGTAGACAACGGTGAAGGTAAACTAGTTGCAACTGTTAAAGAGGCAGATTCAACTCGTAAATTCACAAATACTTATAAAGTATCACCAACAGAAGCAGTTATTAAAGCAACTAAAGAATTAGTTGGTAAAGAACTTGCTAAAGAACAATTTGAGTTTGAATTGAGTGAAGGCGGAAACGTCATCGCAACATCATCAAATGGTAAACAAGTTGAGGGTGTTGAAGTTGCAACAAACGAAGTAGCCTTCAAACTTTCATACACTGAAGCAGGCGAGCACGAATACGTGTTGACAGAAAAAGCTGGTTCAGAAGAAGGAGTTACATACTCAACTGAAAGTTATACAATCCATGTCTCAGTAGTAGATAATGGCGTAGGTAAACTCGTTGCTACTGTTCAAGAAGCCGATGCTGCACGTAAGTTTACAAATACTTACACTACAACAACAGAAGCTCCAACAACGACTGAAGCTCCAACAA
>NZ_KV815329.1:0-256 GCF_001814215.1 Streptococcus sp. HMSC062D07 | reverse complement strand
GTTATCAAAGCAACTAAAGAATTAGTTGGTAAAGAACTTGCTAAAGAACAATTTGAGTTTGAATTGAGTGAAGGCGGAAACGTCATCGCAACATCATCAAATGGTAAACAAGTTGAGGGTGTTGAAGTTGCAACAAACGAAGTAGCCTTCAAACTTTCATACACTGAAGCAGGCGAGCACGAATACGTGTTGACAGAAAAAGCTGGTTCAGAAGAAGGAGTTACATACTCAACTGAAAGTTATACAATCCATGTCT
>NZ_KV815328.1:79945-126665 GCF_001814215.1 Streptococcus sp. HMSC062D07 | reverse complement strand
TTAGATTCTTGTCAACTAGTTTGATTTGTTTTTTTATCTTTTTGGAGAAAAATCTCTTAGCACATGCTTTAGTTCTTTCAACATTGCTTTTCTTCCTTTGAATCGCTCATCAGCTAACAATCGTTCAAATAACTCCAATTTTTCTTTCCCTAATCCTGCTCGATACTCTTTAAGCACTTCTTGTAGTGCGTAAGACTCATCTATCAACAACCCCCCTTCGCCTAATCGATGGCTAATCTCGCTCACTTCTTCATAAGCTTGTCGATCCAATCTTCTTTTATAACTTTCTTGTTTTCGAACTGCATCCAAAATTCGATTTCGAAACTTTGTTTTGAAGTAGGTATAAAATTCCTTATTTTTATTTTCCTTAAAATCAGGGTGATTTTCTAATAATTCATGTAGGCAAATCATTCCCTCTTGATCCCAATCTTCTTTTTCCCATAAATGAAGGTAGTATTCTTTTCTACACTTATGTACAATAGCTTTTACTTCGTGATAATTCATGTCTAACATAGTCGTTCTCCTTTTCTGCCAATAGTATAGCAAAGGTAGAGACGAATTATGACATTTCTTCTATTTTGTTATTTATCTTGCTTGATTATATTTTTTTGAATGTTTGATATTTCGTTGGGATATATTTTTAGACTTTTTAGGATATAAAAAGAGACAAGAGTTATGCTCTTGTCTTTTAAAAAATTTATTGGAACAAATCCACAATTGTATCCCAGACGGTTTTTGCCTTTTCTTTAATTTTTGCATCTGAAATAGCTTTTTCTGCTTCATCAATAAGGTTCTGAGCTCTACTTTGGATATCATTTATAGAGTCATTTGACTGCCCTCCACCATTGTCAGCAGACTGATTTGGAACATTTTTAGGAGCAATCCCATTTATTTTATAGGCATTTTCAACTGTAAATGTACTTCCTGGTGTATAAGGAAGAATTGTTTCTGCCATACTTCTAAAAATATGAGCGGCGCCATTTGATGTCGAACCTGCTAGATAATGATTTTCATCGGTTGTCGGGAAACCAAGCCAGTGACTAATGACTACATCTGGCGTATAGCCGATAACCCACTGGTCACTCGTATACACCGGGTTGAAGGCTGCTTCTGTTGTACCTGTTTTCCCGGCCATAACATAACCATCTGGTGATGAACTTATCCCTGTACCGTTTGTGAATGTCCCTAGCATCATGCTAGTCATTTTATCCGCTACGGATTTATCTATCACTCGTTTTTGAGAATTCTTATGGGTAGCAATGACTTGACCACTTGCATTTTCAATACGTGTAATGAAATGTGCTTCAGGCATCAAACCTTCGTTCGCAAATGCTGCATAAGCTTGCGCCATTTGCAGTGGACTAGTTTCCACACCACCACCCAGTGCAACACCCAACACACGATCTACATTGGTTAAGTTAAGCCCGAATCTTTCGCCTGATTCAAAAGCCTTGTCAATACCAAGTTCCTTAACCGTGGCTACTGCAGGAAGGTTTAGGGATTCAGCTAAAGCTTGGTACATTGGAACTTCTGGAGATGTTTTAATTCCTGCGTAGTTATCTACCTTGTAATCACCATACTCCATAGTATGATTGTCCAACTCTTTATTTAGAGCCCAACCAGCTTCGACTGCTGGGGTATAGACAACTAAGGGCTTAATAGTTGAACCTGGGCTTCTTTTTGATTGAGTTGCATAGTTGAAATTTCGGAAACCGGCTTTATCATCTCCTGCTACACGACCAACAACCCCTCGAACTCCTCCTGTTTTTGGCTCTAGAGCAACACTGCCCGACTCAGCATGAGTTCCATCTTCTGCTGTTGGAAAGAGAGCTGTGTTTTCATAAATGACCTGCATATTAGCCTGGTAATTCTGATCTAATTCCGTATATATACGATAGCCGTTGTTCACAATTTCTTCTTCAGTTAAATTATACTTTTCAATTGCTTCATTAACAACGGCATCAAAATAGGATGGATATCGGTAGTCTGAAACTTTACCTTCATAAGCATCTTGCAGTTGAGAGGCCATATCAACACCCGAAGCTTCCGCTTCTTTGTCTTTATCAATATATCCAGCAGCGACCATGTTCTGTAGAACGGTGTCTCTACGATTAGTAGAATCTTCAATAGAATTCAAAGGGTTATACAATTCTGGCCCTTTGAGCATTCCGGCTAGAGTTGCAGCTTCATCAAGTGTCAGTTGAGAAGCTGAGACCCCGAAGTATTTTTTACTTGCATCTTCAACACCCCAAACCCCATTTCCGAAGTAGGCATTGTTCAAGTACATAGTCAGAATTTCTTTCTTGCTATATTTTTTTGTTAGCTCCAAAGCTAAAAAGAATTCTTTCGCCTTTCTCTGTACAGTCTGATCTTGAGAAAGATAGGCATTCTTCGCCAACTGCTGAGTAATTGTAGAACCACCACCTGAGCGTCCAGCCGTCACTATCGCTAGGAAAAAACGAGCATAGTTAATACCATCGTTCTTATAGAAACTTCTATCTTCTGTAGCAATGACGGCATTTTGTAAGTCTTCACTGATGTCCGAAAGTTCGACATAGGTGCCTTTTTGACCTGACAAGGCGCCTGCTTCTTTTTCCTCTCTGTCAAAAATCAGAGTGCGAGTTTTTAAAGCGTTTTGTAAGTCAGTCACATTTGTCGATTTTGCTAGAGCAAACAAATAGACCCCAACAAACAAGCTGGCACTAAGCCCAAGAATCAAAAAGATTTTTGTCAGATGATAGCGACGCCAAAATTTTCGAACAGGGCCAATTGCCCCCGCTTTCTTTCGCCCTGCTCTTGAACGCCGTAAATTGCTCGACACACTTTCTTCTTGTTCAATTCCATTCATTTCTGTTTTTTCAATTTCAGATTCTTCTTTTTTAAACAAAGAAAGAAATTTTTCAAATAAGGTATCTAATTTCATGCGTATATTTTATCATCTTCCCCATAGGAAGACAAGAATTTTGCTAGTTCCCCTGTCCAAATAAATTGATTTTTGTTACAATATCAGTATGAAATTCACCTTTACAATCCCCAACTCTCTACCCGAAATGTCTGTCAAACATTTTCTAGAAGAACAGCTGTTAATACCTCGAAAAATTAGGCACTTTTTGAGAATCAAGAAACACATCCTCATTAATCAAGAAGAGGTCCATTGGCATCAAACGGTCAAGGCTGGAGATGAGTGCCAATTGATTTTCGACGAGGAAGATTATCCTACAAAAGAAATTCACTGGGGAAATCCCAAGCTTGTCGAAGAAGTCTATCAAGACCAACATTTAATTATCGTCAATAAACCTGAGGGTATGAAGACACACGGAAATCAGCCAGACGAGATAGCTCTTCTCAACCATGTCAGCGCCTATGTCGGCCAAACCTGCTATGTTGTTCATAGACTAGATATGGAAACAAGCGGTCTCGTACTGTTTGCGAAGAATCCATTCATTCTTCCTATCATTAATCGATTATTAGAGAAAAAAGAGATTTCTCGAGAATACTGGGCTCTGGTTGATGGAAGATTAGAGGCTAAGGACTTGATCTTCCGAGATAAAATCGGTCGCAATCGTCACGATCGTAGAAAAAGAATTGTGGATCAAAAAAATGGTCAATACGCCGAAACTCATGTAACTCGATTAAAGCTGTTTCAAAACAAAACAAGTCTCGTTCGGTGTAGATTAAAAACAGGACGTACTCATCAGATCCGAGTCCACCTATCTCACCACGGACATCCAATCCTCGGGGACCCTCTCTACAACCCACACTCAAAAAGCAAGAGACTGATGCTTCACGCATTTAAACTATCCTTTATCCACCCTCTGACTTTAAATAAATTAAGCTTTACTGCACTCTCAGATACATTTGAAAGAGAATTAAAACAAAATGGATGATAAAATCATCCATTTTTATAGATACAAAAAGCAAGACCGATTGGTCTTGCTTTTTCGACTCAGAAATTATTTAGCAATTTTTGCGAAGTATTCAAGAGTACGTACAAGTTGTGCAGTGTATGACATTTCGTTGTCATACCATGAAACAACTTTAACCAATTGTTTACCGTCAACGTCAAGAACTTTAGTTTGAGTTGCGTCAAACAATGAACCGTATGACATACCTACGATATCTGAAGATACGATTGGATCTTCTGTGTAACCGTATGATTCGTTTGAAGCTGCTTTCATAGCTGCGTTCACTTCATCAACAGTAACGTTCTTTTCAAGAACAGCTACCAATTCAGTAACTGATCCAGTTGGAGTTGGAACGCGTTGTGCAGATCCGTCAAGTTTACCATTCAATTCTGGAATTACAAGACCGATAGCTTTAGCAGCACCAGTTGAGTTAGGAACGATGTTTGCAGCACCAGCGCGAGCACGACGAAGGTCACCACCACGGTGTGGTCCGTCAAGGATCATTTGGTCACCAGTGTAAGCGTGGATAGTAGTCATCAATCCTTCTACAACACCGAAGTTATCTTGAAGAGCTTTAGCCATTGGAGCCAAGCAGTTTGTAGTACATGAAGCACCTGAGATAACTGTTTCAGTACCATCAAGAACGTCGTGGTTAGTGTTAAATACAACTGTTTTAACGTCATTTCCACCAGGAGCAGTGATAACAACTTTCTTAGCGCCACCTGCATGCAAGTGTTTTTCAGCAGCTTCTTTCTTAGCAAAGAAACCAGTCGCTTCAAGAACGATTTCTACACCGTCGTTAGCCCAGTCGATTTGTTCTGGATCACGTTCAGCAGAAACTTTAACGAATTTACCGTTAACTTCGAATCCACCTTCTTTAACTTCCACAGTACCGTCGAAACGACCTTGAGTTGTGTCATATTTCAACAAGTGTGCAAGCATAACTGGATCTGTAAGGTCGTTGATGCGAGTAACTTCAACACCTTCTACGTTTTGGATACGACGGAAAGCAAGACGACCGATACGACCGAAACCGTTAATACCAACTTTAACTACCATTAGTGATTTCCTCCTTATGAAAATCATGAAAATTTTATTGTGAAAAGAGTAACTTGAATCACTACAAATCACCTTTCAACAAACCTATTATATAACTATTTTAGTTTTATTGCAAGCGCTGACGTTGATTTTCACTTCAGTTTTCTACTTTCTAGATACACAATTTTATATAGATTCCCTTTGTCAAAAGTCTATCAACATGCATCTTTATAGTTATTTACAAAACTTTTTGTTAAACTTTTAACCTCTTCTATTTTGAAAAACTATAAAAAGAGGCAGGATTACTCCTGCCTCTGACTGATAATCAATTATTTAAGACGTCCTGGTCTTTCTTTGTAACCATAGTAAGCATCTTCGATTATTTCTTGCATATGATCAACCATTGGAAGACGTGGGTTTGCAGGTGAACATTGATCTTCATAAGCAAGGAAGGCCAATTCGCGTGAATGTTCTTTCCATTCTTTCTCGTCAACACCTTGTGCTTTGAAGTTCATTTCGATACCTACGCGCTCACCGAGTTCGTAAACAGCTTTAGCATAAGATGCAACCCCTTCTTCTGGAGTAGAAGCTGGAAGTCCAAGCATACGAGCGATATCTTGATATTTCTCATCTGCACGGTAGTAGTTGTACTTAGGCCATGTAGCTGTCTTAGCTGGGCGTGTACCATTGTAACGGATAACGTATGGAAGCAAGATTGCATTTGTACGTCCGTGAACTGTGTGGAATTGTGCACCAATCTTGTGAGCCATTGAGTGAGAAATACCTAAGAAGGCATTCGCAAAGGCCATACCAGCAATAGTTGAAGCATTATGCATTTTCTCACGTGAGTGGAAGTCTGCATTCTTAACTGAGCTTTCAAGGTTTTCAAATACGAGTTTGATCGCTTGAAGAGCAAGACCGTCAGTGTAGTCGCTAGCCATTTGTGATACGTAAGCTTCAGTTGCGTGAGTCAATACGTCCATACCAGTATCTGCCGCAACAAATCCAGGAACTGTCAATACCAAAGCAGGATCTACGATTGCCACAGTTGGTGTCAATGAGTAGTCAGCGATTGGGTATTTACGGTTGTTTGCTTTATCAGAGATAACGGCAAATGGAGTTACTTCAGATCCTGTACCAGATGTAGTTGGGATAGCGATGAATTTAGTCTTCTTACCAAGCAATGGGAATTTGAAGGCACGTTTACGGATATCCATGAATTTTTGTACAAGGTCACGGAAGTCCACTTCTGGTTGCTCGTAGAAGAGCCACATTACTTTAGCAGCGTCCATTGGTGATCCACCACCAAGAGCAATGATTGTATCTGGTTTGAAGGAACGCATAATCTCAGTACCACGTTCAACTGTAGTGATATCTGGATCTGGTTCTACATCTGCAAAGATTTGGTAAACAACCTTATTGCGACGAAGGTCAAGCTGCTCGATGATACGATCGAGGAAACCAAGCTCTACCATAGCGTGGTCAGTAACGATCATGACACGCTCAACGTCACGACATTTTTGAAGGTATTGAATTGAATCACGTTCAAAGTATGTTTTTGAAGGAAGTTTCATCCATTGCATGTTATTTCTCCGTCTTCCGACTTTTTTGATATTCAAGAGGTTAATGGCGCTAACGTTATCCCCAACTGAGTTACGTCCGTAAGAACCACATCCGAGTGTCAATGATGGCAAGAAGGCATTATAAACATCCCCGATACCACCGAAAGTAGAAGGTGAGTTACAGATAACACGAATAGCTTTAACAGCTTTACCAAATTCTTTAGTCAATTCTTCATCAGCTGTATGGATAGCTGCTGAGTGCCCAAGACCGTTAAATTCAACCATTTGACGGGCTTTTTCAATACCGTCTTCGCGGCTTTCAGATTTCAAAACTGCGATAACTGGTGATAATTTTTCACGAGTCAACGGCTCTTTTTCGCCAACTTCTTTACATTCTGCAGCAAGAATATTTGTTCCTTCTGGAACTGTAAATCCTGCTTGTTCTGCTATCCAAGTTGCTGGTTTACCAACGATGTCAGCGTTCAATTTTGCACCAGCACAGTTTTTGCTGTTTGCTTTCACACCGAAGCAGAACTCTTCAAGAAGAGCTTTTTCTTTTTTGTTTACAAAGTAAGTGTGGTAAGATTTGAACTCTGCTACAAATTCATCATAAATTTCTTTATCAATAATAACCGCTTGTTCAGATGCACAGACCATACCGTTGTCAAATGATTTAGACATTACGATATCGTGTGCAGCTTGGCGAATATTAGCTGATTTTTCAACATAAGCTGGAACGTTTCCGGCACCTACCCCAAGAGCTGGTTTACCACATGAGTATGCAGCTTTAACCATGGCATTCCCACCTGTTGCAAGGATTGTTGCAACACCTTCGTGGTTCATCAATGCGCTAGTTGCTTCCATAGATGGTTCAGTAATCCACTGTACACAGTTTTCAGGAGCACCTGCTTTAATCGCAGCATCACGCACGATTTGAGCAGCGTGAGCTGATGATTCTTGAGCTGACGGGTGGAATGCAAAGACAATAGGATTACGAGTCTTCAATGAAATCAAAGCCTTAAAGATTGCTGTTGAAGTAGGGTTTGTTGTTGGAGTGATACCACAAACAACACCAACCGGTTCAGCAATAAGAGTCAATCCTGTCACATCGTCTTCTTCAATAACACCAACTGTTTTAGTGTGGCGCATGTTGTTTACTACGTGCTCACAGGCAAATAAGTTCTTAGTCGCTTTATCTTCAAATACTCCACGTCCTGTTTCTTCAAAGGCATGTAGAGCCAATTCTCCGTGGGCATCAAGAGCTGCAACTGAAGCTTTTGCTACAATATAATCGACTTGATCTTGGTCAAGTTTACGCATTTCTTCAAGGGCAACTAAAGCTTTTTGCACCAAACCATCGACATGCTTTTCAGCAGCGAGTTTCTTTTCCTCTGGTGTTACAGTTTTTTTATCAGCCATATTTTCCTCCATAGCTTTCAAGGATTGTAAGTCCTTTGTTAATTTTTTCACAATCTTATTATAACTCTTTTTTCAAGATTTGTAAACAGTTTCATAGAAATTTCACAAACTTTTTTTATTCGCTTGTGAAAATAATTTTGCACAGCCCTACCCATACGCTTTTTAGCTTATACTTTGTGAATAATCCCATAAAACTTTTATTTTTCACAAACTTCATTGTAAAAAGGCATTGAAAGGCGTCTCAATTTCCATGTAAGCGCTTTCTATAGGTGTGGTATATAACCCCCTCTAAGAGGAGGTTATTGTGCTTGTTGGAAGAGCCCTTGTTTAAAGTCGCCTTCATAGACAACTTCTTGCTCTGTAGTCAGTTTTCCTTTTCCTTCAGCTTGGCCATTAACAAAGTCACCTTCATAAACCCAGCCCTCTTTAGCTTGGTAGGTCCCTTTACCGTTAAATGCTCCATTTTTAAATTCACCAGTATAAGTGTCGCCATTTGAGAAGGTCATTGTGCCTTTGCCATTCATCTTTCCACGAACAATACTTCCATCATATACAAGTGAATCGCCATCCAGTTTTAAAACTCCTTGCTTAGGCATATTTCCTACAAATACAAATATAGCACAAAGAGCTATGACTACTACTGTTGCAATTTCCAAACGAGGACGCGTTATATAGACACTATACTTATCATAGAATTTCTTTAAAATATCCATTTTTTGCCTCATTTTCTAAACGTGTTAGCCAAGCTTGGCAACCAGTTAAAACTCGATCGTAAGTTTCATCAAAATCACCTGTATACCATGGATCAGGAACACCCTCAGAAGCAAATGCCTCTAGCTTGTGTTGTTGATCTTGAGGACACATTCGAGTCAAATCTAGAAGATTGGACTCGTCCATTCCAATGACATAATCAAAATATTCAAAATCATCCTTAGAAATTTGCTGTGATGTTTTTGATGAATCGTAAGGAATCTCGTGAGCTTTAAAAATTTTCTGAGTTCCTTTGTGAATTGGGTTGCCATGTTCCCAAGAAGAAGTTGCTCTACTTTCAATCTCATAATCATCGGTTAAAGATTTCATAACAAATTCTGCCATAGGACTACGGCAAATATTACCAAGACATACAAAAACAACTCTCTTCATTATTGTTCCTCATCTTCATAGAAAAAGGGGTATGAGATCCACCCCGTTTTATTCTTCAATCGCGCTTTCATCATCAACAACTGTACCTTCTGATGTAACAGCCTCTTTAAGTGGCAAGACAGATTTGATAGCTCCAAGTTCAAAAGTCAAGTAAACTCCGTCTACATCAAGTACGATCGTTCTGTTTTCGGTATCAACTTCATCAACTGTACCGTATAAACCACCGATAGTAATGACTTCATAGCCTTTTTGAAGTTTATTGAGACTCTCCATGCGTTTTTCAGCTTGTTTCTTTTGAGAACGTTGCATAAAGAACATCAAGGCAAACATCCCTACAAGCATAATCACAAATGTTAAATTTGGATTCATTGTATTTTCTCCTTTGTAATTCAGATAAAACTACTATATCAAATTTCACTATTTTTTACAAGATTGCACCTTAGTTTTAGTTTAATAAAAAACCAGAGCAAAGCTCTGATTTTTCTTATTTCAAGTTGTTTACAAGTTCTACTAAGTTTTCAACTGTAAATCCATACTCTGCTAACACTTTTGAAGCTGGGGCAGATGCTCCAAAGGTATCAATACCGAGAACTGCTCCATCAAGACCAACGTATTTGTACCAGTTTTGAGTCGCTCCCATTTCAACCGCCACACGGTGACGAACTGCATTTGGCAGGATTTCTTCTTTGTATGCGGCATCTTGTTCATCAAAGACATCCGTAGATGGCATGCTGACTACACGAACTTTTCCACCTTGACTTGCTAATTCCTTAGCAGCTGCAACAGCTAGGTTCACTTCTGAACCTGTTGCAATCAAAATCGTGTCAAAGTCTGCTAAATTTTCATAGACAACATAAGCACCTTTCGCAACCTTATTAAAGTCAGTTCCTTCCTCAACAGTCAAGTTTTGACGAGTCAAGACGAGGACAGTTGGTGTTTTCTCACTATTCACTGCAAGGTACCAAGCTGCTTGAGTTTCACGCGCATCTGCTGGACGGAAAACATTAAGGTTTGGAATCGCACGAAGTCCTGCCAAGTGCTCAATTGGTTCATGAGTTGGTCCATCTTCACCAACTGCGATTGAATCGTGGGTGAAGACATAGGTTACAGGAAGACCTTGTAGAGCTGATAAACGAACTGCTGCTTTAAGATAGTCTGAGAATACGAAGAAAGTTCCACCGTAAACTCGAAGTCCACCGTGAAGAGCCATTCCGTTCAAAACTGTACCCATTGCAAATTCACGAACACCAAATTGGATATTACGGTTCAAGCGATTTGCATCGTCCTGAAGTCCGTCAGTTTTGATGTAAGTCATATTTGAATGAGCAAGGTCAGCTGATCCGCCAAGGAAGGTTGGCAATTTAGCAGCCACTACATTTAAAGCATCTTGGCTTGAGTTACGAGTTGCTTGAGAAAAGCCATTTTCTAAATCTGGGAAGTCTTCTGAAGTCAATTCAACTGGATCGCGTCCGTCGATGATTGCTTCCACTTCTGCAGCAAGCTCTGGGTAAGCTCCTTTATAATCTGCAACTAGTTTTGTCCATGCTTCATATGCTGATGCACCTCGGTCCGCAACATTTTCTTTGAAATCAGCATAAACTTCTGCTGGGATTTCAAATGGTTCATAGTTCCAACCAAGTGCTTGACGTGTTGCTGCAGTTTCATCCGTACCAAGAGGAGCACCGTGTACAGCATTAGTTCCTTGTTTGTTTGGCGAACCATAACCAATAACAGTTTTTACTTCAATCAAAGATGGTTTCCCTGAAGCCTTAGCTTCTTCAATAGCTGCTTGAATAGCTTCTAAGTCTGTCCCATCTTCTACCAAGGCTGTATGCCAACCGTAGGCATTGTAACGATCGCGAACACTCTCTGTGAATGAATCTTTTGTCTCACCGTCCAAGTTGATATCATTTGAATCATAGAGAACAACCAATTTGTCAAGTTTCTGCAAACCTGCATAAGAAGCAGCTTCACTTGATACACCTTCCATCAAGTCACCATCTCCACAGATAACATATGTGTAGTGATCAAAGATGTTATAACCTTCGCGGTTATATTTGGCTGCAAGGAAACGTTCTGCTTGTGCAAAACCTGTCGCAGTTGCAATCCCTTGTCCTAGAGGACCTGTTGTTGCATCAACCCCTGCTGTATGACCAAATTCTGGGTGACCTGGAGTTTTAGAACCCCATTGACGGAAGCTCTTCACTTCATCCATGTTCACATCTTCAAATCCAGAAAGGTGAAGAAGGGCATAGAGAAGCATTGATCCGTGACCCGCTGAAAGAATAAAACGGTCGCGGTTGATCCAGTTTGGTTGAGCTGGATTGATACGAAGTTCTTTAGTGAAAAGGCTGTAAGCCATCGGTGCTGCACCCATTACCACCCCTGGGTGACCTGAATTCGCTTTATTAATAGCGTCAATACCCAAGAAACGAATAGCATTAACAGATAGATTTGACATAGAATTTCCTTTCTATTTAAGGTGATAAGTTTATCACATATCCTATTCTACTATTATATGAAAAAACAGATAGAATAGCAATAAAACAATTTACTATAAAATGGCTCAGCCGATTATACTAATCTCTAGTCACTTGATAGTAAGATGATAGTTTTTCAAAACCTCTATCAAGTTTATCTAGAAGCTTATCTATAGTATCTTCATCGGCTACTGGAATATCAACTTTTACTAAAACCTTACGAATCTCCTGATTGGATAATTGTTGTCTTAAAAGTTGTCTATTCTCCTCAGTAGCTTGTACTCTATAGCTTTCATCGTTTTTCTGAACCCAATAATAGATTCCATCAACCACTGGGACATCCAATATTTTAGCCTGCTTTGACAAGGTAGCCTCATCTTTCTTTCTCTCTATAAAGCTGACTTCTATAGAGATTCCCCAATTATTTTGATTTCCATATAAACGAAGAGCCATCATGGGCTCTGTTACATGCCCCTCTCTCTGTAAATAAACCCAGAAATGTGGTCGTAATCTCTGCGCTTGGTTCATCCACTGGCTAGTCTGTTGGAGTTGCCATTCTGGATGACTTGCTTGAAAGGCTTTGGCTAGCTCTGTAAAAGCTTTTCTGGCCTCTTGACCTTTGTTGCGAAATGTCATCATTTTCTCTCGTTCTTCTCCCGCTTTATCAGGATTACGATACTGTAAACCAGCAAAGTCTAGATAGTCTCTTATCTTATTCAACATTAATTTAATCTCCTCCAGCTAGCAAAAAATCAGGATAACCCTGATTTTACTTATTCTGTATCTACGACAACATAACGATTTGGTTCGTCACCTTCAGAGTAGCTGGTAACACCTTCCATTCGTGAGATGATACGATGGATAATTTTACGCTCACTGCTTGACATTGGATCTGTCATCTGACTACGGCCTTCTTCCAAGACACGTGTAGCTAATTTCTGGGCATAGCTCTGCAACACTTCTGCACGATGTTCTACATAATCATTCACGTTGATAGTAATGTAGAAAGTTTTTGAATAACGATTGTAGAGGTAATTTTGTGCCAAAAGTTGAAGGGATTTCAAAACCTTACCATGGTAACCAATGATACGGCCTGGCTCATTTGTATCAATTTGCATGTTGATAGAGCGACGGTTAGAGGTGCTAGAAATAGTTCCCTCAACATCCATATCATCAATGATTGCTTGAACATAATTGGTTACTTCTTCAACAACCTTTTCGGTGTCGTATGTTGGCTCGACTTTCAAACCAAGATTTTCTAAGTCGCTGCCTTTTTCAGGCTCAACTTCATCTTGAATTTCTTCAGGTTGCAATTCTTTTAAAACTTCAATATGGCCTGTTTCTTCTAAAATCGTGCTGGCTTCTTTATCATTCTTAAGAATTTCAGCCTTGACTTCTTCAGAGATTTCTTGGCCTTCTTCTTCAATTTTCTTGATAGCAGCAACTACATGTCCCAAATCAACTGTTGCTTCACTGACTGTTTTAACTGGATCATTTTGATCATTAATTTCTTTTGGAACTCCCTTGATTGCCTGCTGATTCGCTTTTACAACAGTTGTTTCACTGATTGCTTCGATATCAACTTGAGCTGGTTTTGTACCAAAAAGTCCAAAAAATCCCTTTTTCTCTCTCGAAACAACTTTGATATGAGCTTTCATTCTCGGAATATTTAATTCATTCAATCCCTTTTGGATTGCTTCTTCAACTGTTGAACCTGTAAATAATACCATTATCAGATTTCTCCTTACTTTTTCTTTTTCTGTGCTTTCTTTAGAGCTTTTCTTTTCTTAACTTCTAAATCCTTCTTAGCTTGCACATCTGCTTCACGCTCTGCAATGATTTTGAAGGGGTTGTTCAAAAGGTAAGTTTGCAATACTTGATAAGCATTTGAAACCGCCCAGTAAAGAGCGACACCACTTGGAGCAGATATTGCAAAAAAGAAGATTATAACAGGCATCCCATACATCATACCTGTCATTGCACCATTTTTCTCAGGCAAAGCTTTATTTGAAAGCCAGCTACTGAGGAAGGTGAATAGGGCAGCTAAAATAGGTAGTACGAAAGTGGTATCAGCTCCACCTAGATTGAACCATAAGAAGTGGCCTGTCTTCAAAAAATCTACGTTTGATAAAGCTTGGAAAAGAGCCAATAGAATTGGCATTTGAATTAAAAGCGGCCAGAAGGATGCGGATTGCTTAATGCCTAATTCTTTAAATAATTTACGTGTTTCCTGATCTAGCTTAGTACGACTTTCCATGTCGCGACCTGGATAACGTTCGCGCAATTCTTTGATAAGAGGTTGCGCCTCTTGCATTTTTCTGGAAGCTATCATTTGTGTTTGAAAGACTGGTAACAGTATTGTTCTAATCAAAACCGTGAAAAGAATAATCCCTAAACCAATGCTGACATCAAATGACAAAAATCGAATAATTTCAGCAAAAAAATAAACAAGTTTACTCCAAAAGTCTGCAGAATCTGCAGACACTTCACTAGTTGCACAAGCAGTCATTACCAACAAGGACAAACCTAACAAACTAGTCAATTGTAATTTCTTCTTCACTCTTATTTCCTTCCTGGTAAATTTTTGCTAATCTCAAAACATGAAGTAAGTTTTTTTCAATTTCTGCATATTCTAATAGTTCAACGCCTTTTCGAGCAATCACAACAAAATCAACATTATCAACAAGTTGATTACTATTTTGAATGAGAACATGCCGGATTCTTCTCTTGATTTGGTTTCTTGTCACAGCATTTCCTAATTTTTTACTGACTGATAAACCTACTCGAAAATGTGTTTCATTGTTTTCTAATCGATAAATAACAAATTTTCGATTAGCTACACTTGCTCCCTTTTTAAATATGGCGTCGAAATCTTTCTCTTTTTTTACACGAAAGCTTTTTCTCAAAAATTCTACTCCATCTAATAAAACTACTACTATTATACCATAATTTTTCAAAAAGCCAATCATGGCAAGGTTTTAGACTGGTTTGACTTCGAAAAAAGTCGCCATTCTTAAAAAATTTGACCAGAATCAATGAAATTTTACTAGTTTTTTAAAGAATACAAAACAAAAGCCACTCTTACGAGCGACTTTTGTAGGAGATTATTATGAAAAAGTTTAGGATTTCTATTAAATAAAGTTAGGAGGTCTTTATTTAATGATTAGAGTATACACACCTATCCTTAAATTGAACTTAAATCATTTTATTTTTTTATTAATTTTTAAAACTATGAATTGGAGCTGGAATCTGTCCTCCACGAGCGATGAAATCAGCCGAAGAAGCTCCATTGACTTTCATAACTGGGGCAGTTCCTAACAAGCCACCAAACTCAATCATATCGCCTTCTTTACCCTTTGGAATGATACGGACAGCTGTGGTTTTCATATTAATAACACCAATTGCTGCCTCATCCGCAATCATAGCCGCAATCGTTTCTGCCGGGGTATCAGCTGGAATGGCAATCATATCCAATCCAACTGAACAGATAGCAGTCATGGCTTCTAATTTCTCAAGATTTAGGGAACCATTTTGCACTGCTGCTATCATACCCTCATCTTCTGAAACTGGGATGAAAGCACCTGACAGACCACCGACTTGGTTGCAAGCCATTACTCCGCCTTTTTTTACTTGGTCATTTAAAAGAGCTAAAGCTGCAGTCGTCCCATGAGTCCCAACTGTTTCCAGTCCCATTTCTTCCAGGACCCGAGCTACTGAATCCCCCACTGCAGGAGTAGGTGCTAAACTCAAATCAACAATCCCAAAATCAACACCTAGTCTTTCACTAGCCATCTGGCCAACTAATTGACCAATCCGAGTAATCTTGAAGGCTGTCTTTTTAACAGTTTCAGCAACTACATCAAAGCTTTGACCGCGAACTTTTTCTAAAGCACGTTTGACAACACCGGGCCCCGAAACACCTACATTGATAATAACATCAGCTTCACCAACACCATGAAAGGCTCCGGCCATAAAAGGATTGTCTTCAACTGCATTGGCAAAAACGACAAGTTTTGCAGCACCCATATCTGAAAGCTCAGCTGTCTCCTTGATAATTCGACCCATATCAGCTACAGCAGTCATGTTGATTCCTGACTTTGTTGAACCAATATTTACTGAAGAGCAAACTTTATCAGTTTCAGCTAAAGCACGTGGAATCGAATTGATGAGTATTTCATCTCCTTTTTGATAGCCTTTCTGTACCAAAGCAGAAAAACCACCAATAAAATCTACGCCAATTTCTTTTGCTGCTCTATCTAAAGCTTTGGCTAATGGTACATAGTCCCTTGCATTTGTAGCCGCACCAATTAGAGAAATCGGTGTTACTGATACACGTTTATTGACAATAGGTATACCTAACTCAGCAGCAATTTCATCACCGACTGCCACTAAATTCGCCGCCTTAGTCGTAACTTTTTCATATATTTTATCTGCAGCCTTATCAATATCTGGATCAATACAATCAAGAAGAGAAATTCCCATGGTAATGGTACGAATATCAAAATTCTGCTCTTCAATCATTGCAATAGTTTCGGTAACTTGTCTAATATCCATAAGCACCTCCTAGATATTGTACATAGCATCGAAAATAGCTGCGCTCTGAATATTGATTTTGACATTCAATGTCTGGCCAAAGGCTTCAAACTCATTTCTTAGTTGAGTAAAATCATGTTTTTCATCACTGGATACTACAGCCATCATGGTAAAAAACTCATCCAAGACAGTTTGTGAAATATCATCAATATTTAATCCTAATTCAGCAATCTTAGTCGCAACACCTGCAACAATACCACCCTTATCTTTTCCAACAACAGTTATAATAGCTTTCATATTGGTCCTCCATCTTTGAAATCATAGAAAATAACCATATCTATATTTTTCTTTTTTCTCAGTATAGCACATTTACTTCAAAAAAACTAAAAAACGCCTGCTTACGAAATTGTTCTTAAAAGAAAAACAATTTCGTAAACAAGCGTCTACCCTACCATCTTATGATGAGTGTTCCCGCTAGGACAAAAGTCCTAGCGGTAGACCAGAGCTAGACTAAGAGCACAGGGCTCCATCATCATAACACTCAACAAAATTGATGATTTTATACTAATTCGATGATCGCCATTGGCGCTGCATCACCACGACGTGGTTCAGTTTTAAGGATACGAGTGTATCCACCGTTACGTTCTGCGTAACGAGGTGCGATTTCTGAGAACAATTTTTGAAGTGCTGTAGTAGAAGTGTACTTATCAGTTGCTTCATCATAGTTTTCAGATGCGATTTCATTACGTACGAAAGCAGCAGCTTGACGACGTGCATGCAAATCACCACGTTTACCTAGAGTAATCATTTTTTCAACAGTTTTACGGATTTCTTTAGCACGAGCTTCAGTTGTCACGATTGATTCGTTGATCAAAAGGTCAGTTGTCAAATCGCGAAGCATTGCTTTACGTTGTGAGCTAGTGCGTCCTAGTTTACGGTAAGCCATGTATTCCTCCTTTATTTATCTTTTAATCCAAGACCCAAATCAATGAGTTTGAGTTTCACTTCTTCCAAACTCTTGCGTCCAAGATTTCTTACTTTCATCATCTCTGCTTCAGATTTTTCTGTCAAATCATGCACAGTATTGATACCAGCACGTTTCAAACAGTTATATGAGCGTACAGACAAGTCAAGTTCCTCAATCGTACGTTCCAAAATACGGTCGTCCGATTCAGTATCAGCTTCTTTCATCACTTCTGCAGATTTAGCAATCTCTGTAAGATTTGTAAACAAATCAAGATGTTCTGTCAAAATACGTGCTGAAAGCCCTAAAGCATCTTCTGGAATAATCGTTCCATTTGTCAAGATTTCAAGGGTTAATTTGTCGAAACCATCATTGCTTCCTACACGAGCAGGTTCAACTTGATAGTTAACTTTTGTAACTGGTGTATAAATAGAATCTACAGCAAGTGTTCCAACTGGGGCATTATCTTTTTTATTTTCATCTGCAGGTACATAACCACGACCAGTGTTTACAGTCATAGTTGCTTTAAATGAAGCACCTTCTCCGATTGTAAAAAGATAATGATCTGGATTTACGATTTCAATATCACTATCAGTTAAAATATCTCCGGCTGTCACTTCAGCAGGACCTTCAACATCAAGTTCAATAGTCTTTTCGTCTTTTACATATGATTTAACTGCAATACCTTTAATGTTCAGAATGATTTGCATCACGTCTTCGCGAACACCAGGAATTGTATCAAATTCATGTAATACTCCATCGATATCGATAGATGTAACAGCTGCTCCTGGAAGAGAAGCAAGAAGTACACGACGAAGAGAGTTACCAAGTGTTGTACCGTATCCACGTTCTAGTGGTTCGATTACAAACTTGCCATAATCTTTATTTTCATCAATTTTTGTTATATTTGGTTTTTCAAACTCGATCATTTAGTTACTCCCTCTTAAACGAAAAGCAGTGTAAAGGTAATGATTATACACGGCGACGTTTTGGAGGACGAGCACCATTGTGTGGCACTGGAGTCACATCACGAATTGCTGTTACTTCAAGACCAGCGGCAGCAAGAGCACGAATAGCTGACTCACGACCAGAACCTGGACCTTTTACAGTAACTTCAACTGATTTAAGACCGTGTTCTTGTGCAGATTTAGCAGCAGCTTCTGAAGCCATTTGAGCAGCAAATGGTGTAGATTTACGAGAACCTTTGAAACCAAGAGCACCAGCTGATGACCAAGCGATTGCATTACCATGCACATCAGTAATCATAACAATAGTGTTATTAAATGTAGCGTGAATATGAGCAATACCAGATTCGATATTCTTTTTCACACGACGTTTACGTGTTGGTTTAGCCAAGACTTTTACCTCCTATATTATTTTTTCTTACCAGCAATCGCAACAGCTTTACCTTTACGAGTGCGAGCGTTGTTTTTAGTATTTTGTCCACGGACAGGAAGTCCACGACGGTGACGGATACCACGGTATGAACCGATTTCCATCAAACGTTTGATGTTCAAGTTCACTTCACGACGAAGGTCACCTTCAACTTTAATTGCATCCACTTCACGACGGATAGCATCTTCTTGATCTGATGTAAGGTCACGAACACGAATATCTTCTGAAACTCCAGCAGCTGCCAAAATCTTTTGAGATGTTGCAAGTCCGATACCATAGACATAAGTCAATGAGATAACTACGCGTTTGTCATTTGGAATATCAACTCCAGCAATACGAGCCATGTTTTCTCCTTTCTATCTTATCCTTGACGTTGTTTGTGTTTTGGATTTGCTGGGCAAATTACCATAACACGACCATTACGACGAATTACTTTACAGTATTCGCAAATTGGTTTGACCGATGGTCTTACTTTCATTTCTTATCCCTCCAAGTTTTTCGATTATTTAAAGCGGTAAGTGATACGTCCACGTGTCAAGTCATATGGACTCATTTCAACAGTAACACGATCTCCCGCTAAAATACGAATATAGTTTTTACGAATTTTACCAGAAACTGTTGCTAAAATCTGATGTCCATTTTCAAGTTCAACCGTAAACATTGCATTCGGCATCGTATCGACTACTTTGCCTTCAACTTCAATCACATCGTCTTTTGCCACGCAAAAGTACCTCCCTAAATTTCGATTTGATGCCTCTAGACACAGAGACAACAATTATAAGTCAGACTAACTCAGTATAACATTTGTCAAGACATTTTGCAAGCCTGAAAAACGCTTTTATTTCAAATTTGTCAATACCTTTTCGATATCTTTAAAGACATCATTGATATCTTGGTTGCCTTCGATATCATGTACTAGACCTTTAGCACGATAGTGAGCAATGATTGGTTCACCTTGAGCGATATTGACATCCAAACGACGTTTTACTGTCTCAGGTTTATCATCCTCACGTTGGTAGTAATCTTCCTCTTTGTAATCAACTGGTGGGTTGAATACTTTATGGAAAGTTTCGCCAGTTTCACGGTGAATGATACGACCACTCAAACGTTCAAGTAGGCAAGATGGATCTACTTCGATGTTGATAACACCTTCAAGTTTAATTCCAAGTTCAGCCAATGTTTTATCTAAGGCATGAGCTTGCTCAATTGTACGTGGGTATCCATCCAACAAGAAACCAGTTTCTTTAATATCATCTTGAGAAAGACGTTCTTTAACAATTCCATTTGTAACTTCATCTGGAACCAATTCGCCTTTATCGATATAAGACTTAGCTAATACACCCATTTCAGTTTGGTTAGCCATTGCTGCACGGAACATGTCACCTGTTGAGATGTGGGCAACGTGAAACTGTTCAACAATTTTCGCTGCTTGTGTCCCTTTACCTGCACCAGGTAAACCCATAATCAAAAGATTCATGATTCAAACTCCTTTTTTGTATTTAAATAGAAGCAAAAATTCATTTCAACTCCTATTTAAAAACAAAATAGAAGAGAGGAGATAAAAATCTGACAATGTCTTTGATTTTTACACTCCACTCTCTGAGCAATAGTGAATTTTATTTTCTATTACAATTATTCTGTTGTATCTAAGAAACCAACATACTTACGTTTCAATAGATAACCTTCCAATTGTTTAATTCCTTCGATACCTGTAGAGATAATGATTAGCAAACTTGTTCCCCCAAAAGCGACAACTTCTGAAAGACCAAATAAATCTTTAGCTACAATAGGTAAGATAGAAATCACACCTAGGAAGATTGATCCGACTGTTGCGAGACGACGAAGAAGTTTTGACATATATTCTTCTGTCCCTTTACCAGGACGGACACCATGGATATAAGCTCCACTCTTTTGTAAATTTTCTGCTGCTTTCTCTGGATTGATCTGTACAAATGTATAGAAGAATGTAAAGAGAATAATCAACAGAGCATACAAAGCAACACCTGTTGGGGTTGAAGTAGATACCAACTCTTGAGCTGTTTTTACCCATTCCCAATTAAGGCCAGACGCACTTACGAATTGTAAAATTGCTGCCGGTGCTGCTGTAATAGAGCTAGCAAAGATAACCGGGATAACCCCAGCAGGGTTAATCTTCAATGGAAGATAGGAGCTTGACGGCGCACCTTGAGCTACCTTTGTATACTGAATTGGAATCTTGTATTTAGCTTGTTCAACGTAAGTTGTAAAGTATACAATTAACAAAACAGCAATGATTAAGATGGCAACGAAAATGAGAGACGATGTCAATCGACTACTTGGTACATTGACAAAGTAGTCCACGTAGATGCCCTTAACCATGTCAGGAATTGAAGCAACAATCCCTGCAAAGATAATCATTGAAACACCATTACCATATCCCTTATCTGTGATTTGCTCTCCCAGCCAGGTTACAATCATGCTACCTGCTGTTAAGATCCCTCCAATCACAAGGAAAACTTGTGGTGTAAGTGGTACAGTCAAAAGTTTAGCTCCAGACAGAGCGTTAAATCCAGCAGTAATACCGACTGATTGAACAAATGCAAGCACTAGTGCAATGTATCGAGTCGCTTGGTTTAACTTTCTACGGCCAACTTCCCCTTGTTTGCCCCACTCCACAAACTTTGGTAATAAATCCATTTGCAAAAGTTGGACGACGATTGAGGCTGTAATGTAAGGGCTAACTCCAAGAGCAAAAACTGAAAAGTTTTTCATGGCATTCCCTGACACCAAGCTCAACATATTCAAGAAGGATAGTCCACTCAAAGCGTTCAAGCTATTTGCATTTACCCAC
This sequence comes from Streptococcus sp. HMSC062D07, assembly GCF_001814215.1. Lineage (NCBI taxonomy): Bacteria > Bacillati > Bacillota > Bacilli > Lactobacillales > Streptococcaceae > Streptococcus > Streptococcus sp. HMSC062D07. Next base: position 105,396 of record NZ_KV815328.1, on the reverse strand, counting down.
GGTACAGTAATACTAGTACCGATACGAAAAACAAATACGATAAAAATTGTAAATAAAATCTTTGATCGAACTTGCTTAACTTTGAGTGCTTCTCTCAATAATTTAAAAAACATAGGTCACCTCACTTAGATGACTTCAACTGAACCACCTTTAGCAGTGATAGCTTCTTCAGCTGATTTAGAGAATTTAGCAGCTTTAACAGTCAACTTCTTAGTCAACTCACCGTTACCAAGAATCTTGATACCTGATTTTTCAGCTTTAACAATTCCTGATTCTACAAGTACCACTGGAGTTACTTCAGCACCATCATCAAAGGCGTTCAATTGGTCAAGGTTAACAATCGCATATTCTTTAGCGTTGATGTTAGTAAATCCACGTTTTGGAAGACGACGGAACAATGGAGTTTGTCCACCTTCGAAACCAAGGCGTACTCCGCCACCGCTACGAGCTTTTTGACCTTTTTGACCACGACCAGATGTTTTGCCGTTACCTGATGAAGTACCACGACCAACACGGTTACGAGTTTTACGAGAACCTTCTGCAGGTTTCAATTCATGAAGTTTCATTATATATTTTCTCCTCTTTTGTAAAATGCTAGCGCCGATAAGAGAGAAAAGGTTGTCTCTCCTATCAACTCGCCTATACTGAGTCATCTAAGATGACTATATCTAGTTTTAGGGGATGGTCTTATGCACATCCCCTAAAATTTTATTAGTTTACTTCTTCAACTGTTACCAAGTGAGATACTGCAGTGATCATACCACGGATAGCAGCATTATCTTCTTTAATAACAGAGCTGTTCAATTTGCCAAGTCCAAGTGCTACAACAGTTTTACGTTGTGATGGAATGCGTCCGATTGGAGACTTAGTCAAAGTAATTTTAATTTGAGCCATTTTATCCCCTTTCTTATGCCAAATCAGAAACTGAAATACCACGAAGGGCAGCAACTTCTTCAGCGCGTTTCAATTGTTTCAAACCTTCAACAGTTGCGCGAACAATGTTGATTGGAGTGTTAGAGCCAAGTGATTTAGATGTAATATCTGCCACACCTGCCAATTCCACAACGGCACGAACTGCACCACCTGCGGCAACTCCAGAACCTTCTACAGCTGGTTTCAACAATACTTTAGCTCCACCAAATTCTGAAAGAACTTCATGTGGGATTGTTGTTCCAACCATAGGAACTTCGATCAAGTTTTTCTTAGCATCTTCTACTGCTTTGCGGATTGCTTCTGGAACTTCTTGAGCTTTACCAGTACCAAATCCTACACGACCATTGCGGTCACCAACAACTACAAGAGCTGCGAAACGAAGACGACGTCCACCCTTAACAACTTTTGTAACACGGTTAACAGCAACTACGCGTTCTTCAAGTTCTACTGCATTGTCTTTAAATGCCATTTTCTAGTGTCCTCCTATTAGAATTTCAATCCGTTTTCACGAGCTGCATCAGCCAAAGCTTTCACACGTCCGTGATATAGATATCCACCGCGGTCGAACACCACTTCTGAAATACCTTTAGCACTTGCACGTTCTGCAACGAGTTTACCGACAGCAACGGCTTGTTCAGTTTTAGTTCCTTTTGAAACTTCTTTGTCAAGAGTTGAAGCACTTGCGAGCGTTACACCCGCTACGTCATCAATCACTTGAGCGTAGATGCCTGTATTAGAACGGAATACGTTCAAACGTGGGCGATCAGCAGTTCCAGAGAGTTTTCCGCGAACGCGACGGTGGCGTTTTTGGCGGAGTTTGTTTTTATCTGGTTTAGAAATCACAGTTTTCACCTCTTTAATTTTAAATCGTGTGCTATGCACAAAGTTGGTAATGAGGTTGGTGGTTGAAAATCAACCACTCAACATTATTTACCAGTTTTACCTTCTTTAAGACGAACATATTCGCCAACGTAACGGATACCTTTACCTTTGTATGGTTCTGGTGAACGAAGGCTACGTACGTAAGCAGCTGTTTGACCAACTTTTTCTTTTGAAATTCCGCTGATAACGATAGTCGTTGGGTTTGGAAGTTCAAAAGTAATTCCTGCTGGAGCTTCAACTTCATCTGGATGTGATTTACCAACAGCCAAAACAAGTTTGTTTCCTTGAAGTTGAGCACGGTAACCAACCCCACGCATTTCAAGTTCTTTCTTGAATCCTTCTGAAACACCAATAACCATGTTGTTCAAAAGTGCACGAGTAGTTCCGTGGATAGTTTTCATTTCTTTTGAATCGTTTGGACGGTGAAGAGTTACTTCAGTACCTTCCACACGGATTTCAATATCTTTTGAGAACTCACGAGTAAGTTCTCCTTTAGGTCCTTTTACAGTTACAACGTTGTCATTGTTAGTGAGTTCAACACCAGCAGGCAACACGATAACTTTATTACCAATACGTGACATGTTTTTATTCTCCTGTTAAATTGTCAGGCCATAAAGGCCAGTTTTCACGGGGTTTAAGATACTTGTTTAGTTCAAGAGCTGAACTGAACACGCTCTAAGAACTGTGTATCTTGATTTGAGTTCGAGCTAAGAATTTGGTGAAAAAGATAAGTTTGTCTTGGAGCATCGCTCCTGCTACAAACTTCCTATTTTCACTGCATTCTTTTAACGCTCTCACATCATCAATTACCAAACGTAAGCGATAACTTCCCCACCAACATTCTTTTGGCGAGCTTCTTTATCAGTAAGCAAACCTTCTGAAGTTGAAAGGATAGCAATTCCAAGGCCGTTAAGTACTTTTGGAAGATCTTCACGTTTTTTGTAGACACGAAGTCCTGGTTTAGAAACGCGTTTCAAGTTAGTGATAACTCGTTCACCGTTTGCTCCGTATTTAAGGAATACACGGATGATGCCTTGTTTGTCATCTTCGATGATTTCTACGTTCTTAACAAAACCTTCGCGTTTAAGGATTTCAGCAATCCCTTTTTTGATGTTTGATGCAGGCACTTCAAGTACTTCGTGTTTTGCTTGGTTAGCGTTACGAATACGAGTTAGGAAGTCTGCGATTGGGTCAGTCATAACCATTTTATTTTTCTCCTCTTACTAGTAGTTTGCAAGTTGCACTTGCTAGTTAATACATGATACAGAGAGCGTAACAGCTAGAGCAAAAATAGGCAATTTGATGCAGGAGCGATGCTCCAAAGAAAATTGGTCTTTTTTGCCAAAGCTGTAGCTCGTGTTCAAATTGGCGGGCCCAACTGAACCCGGGCTAAACTCTGCGCGAAAAAGATAAACTTTCCTAGAAACTAAAGTTTCTTCGTCAAATTTCCTATTTTCACTTAGAGTTTTGACGCCCTTGATATCTTAAATTACCAAGATGCTTTTGTTACACCAGGGATTTGACCTTTATATGCCAATTCACGGAAGCAAACACGGCAAAGTTTAAACTTGCGGTAAACTGAGTGTGGACGTCCACAACGTTCACAGCGAGTGTATGCTTGAGTAGAGAACTTCGCTGGGCGTTTGTTCTTAGCAATCATAGATTTTTTAGCCATTAGTTATACCTCCTATATTATTTTGCAAAAGGCATTCCAAGGCCTGTAAGCAATGCACGTGACTCTTCGTCAGTGTTAGCAGTAGTAACGATAACGATGTCAAGACCACGAGTTTTGTCAACGTCATCAAAGTTGATTTCTGGGAAAATCAATTGCTCTTTCACACCAAGTGTGTAGTTTCCGCGTCCGTCAAATGATTTTGTTGGAACACCGTGGAAGTCACGTACACGTGGAAGTGATACTGAAACCAATTTATCCAAGAATTCGTACATACGTTCACCACGAAGGGTAACTTTTGCACCGATCGCAACACCTTCACGAAGACGGAAGCCGGCGATAGATTTTTTAGCTTTAGTGATAAGTGGTTTTTGACCTGAGATAAGCGCCAATTCTTCAGCAGCTTTTTCAAGACTTTTAGCGTTTGATACTGCTTCACCAACACCCATGTTCAAAACGATCTTATCCACTTTAGGAACAGCCATCACTGATGAGTAGTTAAATTGTTCTGTCAAAGCAGGAACTACTTCATTAAGATATTTTTCTTTTAAACGATTTGCCATTATACTTCTCCTTTCCTTCGTGATTAATCAAGCACTTCGCCTGATTTTTTGTTGTAGCGAACTTTTTTACCGTCTACAAATTTGTAACCAACACGACCAGCTACACCATTTTTGTCCAAAACTTGAACGTTTGATACGTGGATAGCTGCTTCCTTCTCGATGATACCACCTTGAGGAAGTTCGTTAGTTGGACGTTGGTGTTTCTTAACGATGTTAACACCTTCAACGATAACTTTGTTTACTTTTGGAAGGGCAGTAAGGACAACAGCTTCTGTTCCCTTATCTTTACCAGCGATTACGCGAACTTTGTCGCCTTTTTTTACAAACATTTTTTTCTCCTTTTATTCTTACGCCCAATGGGCACCCTGGCTAAGCCAGGGGACTGTGTTTGTTTTTATTGATTAAAGTACTTCTGGAGCAAGTGACACGATCTTCATGAAGCCACCTTCACGCAATTCACGTGCAACTGGGCCAAAGATACGTGTTCCGCGAGGAGTTTTGTCGTCACGGATGATAACTGCTGCGTTTTCGTCAAATTTGATGTATGAACCATCAGCACGACGAGCACCTGATTTAGTACGAACGATAACTGCTTTAACAACGTCACCTTTTTTAACCGCACCACCAGGAGTAGCTTGTTTTACAGATGCCACAATAACATCACCGATGTTTGCAAATTTACGTCCTGAACCACCAAGAACTTTGATAGTCAAGATTTCGCGAGCACCGCTGTTGTCTGCGACTTTCAAACGAGTTTCTGTTTGAATCATTTCAGTTTTCTCCTTTCAGGTTTGATTAGATGATTACCGCTTCTTCAACAACTTCTACAAGACGGAAACGTTTTGTAGCTGAAAGCGGGCGAGTTTCCATGATACGTACGATATCGCCTTCTTTGGCAACATTGTTTTCATCATGTGCTTTGTATTTTTTAGAGTAGTTAATACGTTTACCATAGACTGGGTGGTTACGTTTTGTTTCAACTACAACTGTGATTGTCTTGTCCATTTTGTCAGATACAACACGTCCAACAAGAACTTTACGATTATTGCGTTCCATTGAAATTTCTCCTTCCCTAGTCTATTATTTCGCTTCAGATTGAACTGTTTTGATACGAGCGATTTGTTTTTTAACTTCTTTCAAGCGAGCTGTTTGTTCTAATTGACCAGTAGCAGCTTGGAAACGAAGTTCGAACAATTCTTTTTTCAATTCGTTTTCGCGCTTCGCGAGTTCTTCTTGAGAAAGACCACGAAGTTCTTTAACAAATTCTTTTACTTCATTAAGTTTCATGCCTTCTCCTTATTCTGCTTCACGTTTTACGAATTTACATTTAACTGGCAATTTGTGGCTTGCAAGACGAAGCGCTTCGCGAGCAACTTCTTCAGATACACCAGCAACTTCAAACATTACTTTACCACGTTTAACTGGTGCTACCCAACCTTCAGGTGCCCCTTTACCAGATCCCATACGAACCCCGATAGCTTTAGCTGTGTAAGATTTGTGTGGGAAGATTTTAATCCAAACTTTACCACCACGTTTCATGTAACGAGTCATGGCGATACGAGCAGCTTCGATTTGGCGGTTAGTGATCCAGTGGCTAGTTGTAGCTTGAAGACCGTATTCACCGAATGCTACTTCTTTCCCACCTTTAGCTTCACCGCGCATTTTACCACGGAATTCACGACGGTGTTTAACACGTTTAGGTACTAACATTGGTTATTTACCTCCTTTAGTGTTTTTACGAGCTGGAAGAACTTCACCACGGTAGATCCATACTTTAACACCAAGTTTACCGTATGTAGTATCTGCTTCTTCCCAAGCGTAATCGATATCTGCGCGAAGTGTGTGAAGTGGAACTGTTCCTTCAGAGTATCCTTCAGCACGGGCAATATCTGCACCGTTCAAACGACCTGATACTTGAGTTTTAATTCCTTTAGCTCCAGCACGCATAGCACGTTGGATTGCTTGTTTTTGTGCACGACGGAAAGCAACACGTTGCTCCAATTGACGAGCAATTCCTTCACCAACAAGGTGAGCATCCAAATCAGGTTGTTTGATTTCGATGATGTTGATGTGTACTTGTTTTCCAGTCAATTTGTTAAGTTTTGCACGGAGTGCATCAACGTTAGCACCACCTTTACCGATAACCATACCTGGTTTAGCAGTGTGAAGTGAAACGTTAACTTTGTTTACTGCGCGTTCGATTTCAATAGTTGAAACTGCTGCGTCAGCAAGTTCTTTTTGAACGAATTTACGGATTGCAAGATCTTCATGAAGGTAATCCGCGTATTCTTTTTCAGCATACCATTTGGCATCCCAATCACGGATGATGCCGACACGCATACCAATTGGATGTACTTTTTGACCCACGATTTTACCTCCTTATTTTTCTGCAACAGCTACAGTGATGTGAGCTGTACGTTTGTTGATTGGTGAAGCTGAACCCTTCGCACGTGGACGGAAACGTTTCATAGTTGGTCCTTCGTTTGCAAATGCTTCAGATACTACCAAGTTAGCTTTATCCAAACCAAAGTTGTTTTCAGCGTTAGCTACAGCTGAGTTCAAAACTTTCAAGATGATTTCAGCAGCTTTGTTTGGAGTGAATGTCAAAATTGCGATTGCATCGGCTACACTTTTACCACGGATGTTGTCAAGAACAAGACGTGATTTACGAGGTGAAACACGTACTGTGCGAGCCATTGCTTTAGCTGAAGTAATTTCTGCCATTTATGTTCTCCTTATTTTCTACGTGTCTTCTTGTCGTCTGCGGCGTGACCTTTGTAAGTACGAGTTGGTGCAAATTCACCAAGCTTGTGACCTACCATGTCTTCTTGGATGTAAACAGGTACGTGTTTACGTCCATCATAAACTGCGATAGTGTAACCAATGAAACTTGGGAAGATCGTTGAACGACGTGACCAAGTTTTGATAACTTTTTTCTTTTCGTCGTTAGCTTGAGCTTCAACTTTTTTCATCAAATGCTCATCGACGAAAGGTCCTTTTTTAAGACTGCGTCCCATTTTTATATTTTCTCCTTTAAATATAGTACCACAGCGGCTTGCGCTCTCAACGAGCGCTACCGAGCTGGCGGATTATCTAGCGCTTAAGCGACTAATTTTAAATTATTTCTCGTTGCGACGACGAACGATAAGTTTGTCAGATTTCGCTTTCTTGTTACGAGTTTTAAGACCAAGAGCAGGTTTGCCCCATGGAGTTGATGGTGCTTTACGACCAACTGGTGCTTTACCTTCACCACCACCGTGTGGGTGATCGTTAGGGTTCATTACAGAACCACGAACTGTTGGGCGGATACCTTTCCAACGGCTACGTCCTGCTTTACCAAGGTTTACAAGTCCATGTTGTTCGTTTCCGACAACACCAACTGTTGCACGACAAGTTCCAAGAATCATACGAACTTCACCTGATTGAAGACGAACAAGAACGTACTTACCTTCTTGACCCAATACTTGAGCAGAAGCTCCAGCAGCACGTACCAATTCTCCACCACGACCTGGTTTCAATTCGATGTTGTGGATCAAAGTACCAACTGGGATGTTAGCAAGTGGAAGAGCGTTTCCGACTTTGATATCTGCTTCTGGACCTGAAACGATACGTTGACCTACTTCAAGACCTTTTGGAGCGATGATGTATGCTTTCACACCGTCAGTGTAGTGTACAAGAGCGATGTTTGCAGAACGGTTTGGATCGTACTCGATAGTTTTAACAACTGCTTCAACGTTGTCTTTGTTACGTTTAAAGTCAACCAAACGGTAGAAACGTTTGTGTCCACCACCTTGGTGACGAACTGTGATACGACCGTTGTTGTTACGACCAGCCTTGCTCTTCAATGCAACAAGCAATGATTTTTCAGGAGTGCTTGTTGTGATTTCAGCGAAATCCAAAGAAGTCATATTACGGCGACCGTTTGTTGTTGGTTTATAAACACGAATTCCCACGATATTTCCTCCTTAGATTATTCAGCATCAGCTGCAAACAACTCGATTGCTTTTGAATCAGCTGTAAGAGTGATGATAGCTTTTTTAGTTTTGTTAGTAAAACCAGTGTAACGTCCAACACGTTTAGCTTTAGGTTTTACGTTGATTGTGTTAACATTTGCAACTTTAACACCTTCGAAAGCAGCTTCAACAGCTTGCTTGATCAAAAGTTTGTGTGCACGAGTGTCAACTTCAAATACATATTTCCCTGCTTCAAGTTGAGCCATTGAGCTTTCAGTGATAACAGGTTTTTTGATAACATCATACAAATTCATTATGCAAGAACCTCCTCGATTTTAGAGATAGCTGCTTGAGTAACAAGAAGTTTGTCACTATTTGCGATGTCAAGAACACTTGCAGTTGTAGCAGTCGCAACTTTCACGTTTGGAAGGTTACGAGCTGAGAGAGCTGCGAATTCGTTTCCTTCTTCAAGAATAACAAGGACTTTAGAATCGATGCTCAAAGCTGCAAGAACTTTTGCAAATTCAGCAGTTTTTGGAGCTGTAAATTCAAGAGAATCAACGGCTACAAATTTGTTTTCAGCAACTTTCTCTGAGTAAACAGATTTAAGCGCAAGGCGACGAACTTTTTGAGGAAGTTTGTACGCATAGCTACGTGGAGTTGGTCCAAAGACGATTCCACCACCACGCCATTGTGGAGAGCGGATAGAACCTTGACGAGCACGTCCAGTTCCTTTTTGACGCCATGGTTTGCGTCCGCCACCTGAAACAGCTGAGCGGTTTTTAACTGCGTGAGTTCCTTGACGAAGGCTAGCACGTTGGCTGATGATCACATCAAACACAACAGATTGGTTTGGTTCGATACCAAAGATTGCATCGTTAAGAACAACTTCGCCCGCTTGTTTACCAGTTTGGTCGAATAATGTTACATTTGCCATTTTGACTGTATTCCCCTTTCCTTATTATTTACCAGCTTTAACTGCTGACTTGATAGTGATAAGAGATTTCTTAGCACCTGGTACGTTACCTTTGATAAGGATAACGTTCTTTTCTGGAACAACTTGTACAACTTCAAGGTTTTGAATTGTTACGCGGTCGCCACCCATACGTCCTGCAAGGTTTTTACCTTTGAATACGCGGTTAGGTGCAACAGGTCCCATAGAACCTGGACGACGGTGGTAACGAGAACCGTGAGCCATAGGTCCACGTGATTGTCCGTGGCGTTTGATAACACCTTGGAAACCTTTACCTTTAGATGTACCAGTTACATCAACAATGTCTCCAGCTGCGAAAGTTTCAACTGTGATTTCAGCACCAACTTCCAAGCCTTCAACGTTTTTGAATTCACGAATGAAGCGCTTAGGAGCCGTGTTAGCTTTTGCTACATGTCCTTTAGCAGGTTTGTTGCTCAATACTTCGCGTTTGTCATCGAAACCAACTTGGATAGCGTTGTAACCATCTGTTTCAACAGTTTTAACTTGAAGAACAACGTTTGGAGTTGCTTCGATAACTGTTACAGGGATCAATTCGCCAGCTTCAGTGAAGATTTGAGTCATTCCCACTTTTTTCCCTAAGATTCCTTTTGTCATGAGAAAATAGTTCCTTTTCTATATTTTTTATTCAAAAAGTTTTTAACGAGCGTTTTTTATGCTCAAGGTTTCAAACTTTAGATTAAAGTTTGATTTCTACGTTTACACCACTTGGAAGATCCAATTTCATCAAAGCGTCAACTGTTTTTTGAGTTGGGTTGATGATATCGATCAAACGTTTGTGTGTACGCATTTCGAATTGTTCGCGAGAGTCTTTATATTTGTGAGTCGCACGAATAATTGTGTAGAGGCTACGTTCAGTTGGAAGTGGGATTGGACCTGCAACTTCTGCACCTGTGCGAGTAGCTGATTCTACGATTTTAGCAGCCGCTGTGTCAAGCGTACGGTGTTCGTAAGCTTTCAAACGGATACGGATTTTTTTGTTTGCCATCTTTTTCTCCTTTTCGTCTATTTAAGATAATAGGCTAGCTCCACAAGAAAACCGACGCGCGTTGCGTGGCAATGCAACCGAGCGTGTCGCAACCTCTTGCATCAAAGCTAAGGCTGTAATTTACAGCACCATAATAGAATAACACAAAGCCCCTGCGATTGCAAGGGATTTGACAGGATTTTTTTAATTTTTCGAATGAAACTGTTTTCTTATCGCTCCTTATCTCAAATAAGCATAAATGAAGAGCGAATTTTTATTTTTTCTTCTATATAATATTCGTTTTGATCTGAAATTTATCATTTGATTGATTTATCAAGATATCCGCTTTTGACTCGGTTTCTTTATAGTATTGCAGATACTGTTCTCGTCTCATTTGCTGACTAGCCAATATAAAGGACGCATCGCGATTTCTCACAGTCGTATCTCGAGCTAGACGCCTCTTTAATTCTGTCTCTTCATTCGTGTAGAAACAGACAGTTTTGTCAAAGAGTTCCTTGGGTAGAAAACCCACAGACATCCCTTCGACTATCAGAATTGGTTTAGAACCAGACAAGATTTCACTAGCTTTCCAAGGTTCTTCGATTGTCAAGACATCCATACCCGCCTGCAGGGCGAGAATATCTCTCTGCAAACTTGCCAGTTCATGCGCCACTGGCAGACAGGCTGTCACCTTTTGATCAGGTGCTTGCTTTGGTACTACCAGGTGACGTTCTGAGGTGATATAGGGATCTGTTTCTAGCAAATTTACTGTAGTAGAATCTAGGGCTTGATACAATTCCTGAGCGAAGGTTGATTTCCCTGAAGCCCCATGACCGTAAATACCCAGCGTTTTTACTTTTCCGGACTCTATTTCTGATACTAGTCTTTCTATTAAGTCTTTTTTCTTCATTCTCTCTTCACCTGTTCATAGCTTTGCTTCCCATCATTAAGCTTGTCCCAAATAACTACTTTTCCACTTTGCATAGATTTTTGTACATCGATAATTCGTTGATTGGAAGAGCCACGGAATTGAAGTATGAGATTACGCTTGCTTTTATCATACCGTCCATCAACCAAGATATCAATCATTGACAAGAGCTCCAGTTTATCAGGTGTCTCCAACATCATTTCTTCCCATGTGTATCCAGTCCAAGACCAGATATCTTTTTCTGGCAATTCTTTCCGTATACGTTTCACGAGAGGCAAGAGGATTCCTGTATTTAGGAAGGGTTCTCCTCCTAATAAAGTCAAACCTTGAACATAGGGTTGGGCTAGGTCTGCTATGATTTGCTCTTCCAACTCTGGGGTATAAGGTATGCCTGCATTAAAGGACCAGGTTGCTACATTGTAACAGCCCTCACAGTGAAACATGCAGCCGGCCACATAAAGGGAATTGCGCACTCCTTCGCCATCGACAAAGTTAAAAGCCTTGTAATCAATGATTCGACCTTGACTCAGTTCTTCACTTTTCCACTCGCCTGGTTTTGGTGTATTCCATGTCATGCTTTTACTCCAAGTCTATCCAATAGCGCTCCGTTCCATTACGAACATCCTCATAGACACCACCGTTAGCTAAGATAACAGCTCGGCTGGCAGGATTTTCCGTGCTACAAGTCACTAAAGCTCGTTTAATATTTTTTCCCTTAGCAACTTGTAGACCTTGTCGGAGGGATTCTTTCGCATAATCCTTACCTCTTTCAGATGGACGAATAGAGTAGCCAATGTGGCCAGCATAATTCAGCAAGCCCTCATTCAGTCTTAATCGCAGATTCAAAAACCCTAAAGCACAACCTACATCATCAAATGATACAAATTGAATAGAAGGAACCCAGTTTTCAGGAATATTGAGTCCCGCTTCCGCTTGAAGATTTTCTTCTAACCACTCTTCATAAACAAAATTCTCAGCATCCCAAAATCCGCCATCGTGGGCTGATTGAGTCTGTTCAAACTCTGCCATCATCTCTAAAACTGTTTCTTTATCTGCCAATCTTGGTCTGCGTAGTTCCATATTCCCCTCCCCGCTATAAGAAAAGCGAGAGGCAACTCTCACTTTTTCTTGTTCTTGTTTAAAAATTGTTCTCTAAGGCTAGCTACTCGGTCTTTTTTATTGACTCCACCCTTTGAATGTTTTTCGTGGAATCGTTGAACCAAGGCCTTGCCTTTATCATCTAATTGATATTTTCCCATGCTATCTCTTTCTAATTTCTTACTTCATGTCCTGCTGTTTTGATAGTAGAACCGTTCATGTGTTTGACACGCGCAGCAATTTCCTTGTGGCGTCCATTAACCATCGGACGCGCTTGTGGGTTCCCAAGATAGCCACAGGTCCGTTTAACCACATCTACTGTTTTAGGATCGTTATTTCCACAGTTAGGACAAGCAAATCCTCTCTCAGTAGGTTCAAAATCTCCTTCAAAATCACACTTGTAGCAACGGTCAATCGGAGTATTGGTTCCTAGATAACCTACACGGTCATAAGCATAGTCCCACACAGCTTCCAAGGCCTTTGGGTTTTGTTGGAGAACAGGATACTCGCAGTAGTGGATAAAGCCACCTGATGCACCTGCTTCTGGATAAACCTTTTCAAAATCTAGTTTTTCAAAAGGAGTTGGATTTTTACGCACATCATAATGGAAGGAATTTGTGTAGTATTCTTTATCAGTAATGTCTGGAATAGAGCCAAATTTCTCTGTATCCAAGCGGCAGAAGCGGTCTGTCAGACTTTCAGATGGTGTTGAATAAATAGAGAAATGATACCCATATTGGTCTGACCACTCTTCCACTCGATGTTTCATATCTCGAATGATATTAAGGGTGAATTCTTTAGCTTCTGGATTAGTTTCCCAATTGTTGCCAAAGAATACTGTCGCTACTTCATAAAGTCCAATGTAGCCAAGCGAAACAGTCGCACGACGGTTCTTAAAGAGCTCGTCAACTCTTTCTTCTTTACCAAGACGACGTCCGAAGGCACCATATTGATAAAGAATTGGTGCATTAGCTGGAGTGGCTTCCTTGGTTCTTTCCACACGGTAAACCAAGGCATCTTCCGCGATATTCATACGCTCATTGAAGATTTCCCAGAACTTGTTCAGGTCGCCTTCGGATTCAAGTGCGATACGAGGAAGATTAACCGTCACGACCCCTAGATTCATACGGCCCGAATTGACTTCTACTCCATTTTCATCCTTCCATCCTTGAAGGAATGAACGACATCCCATCGGAACCTTGAAAGAACCTGTCAACTCGACAATCTTATCATAAGACAAGACATCTGGGTACATGCGCTTGGTTGCACACTCAAGAGCCAACTGTTTGATGTCGTAGTTAGGAGAGCCTTCCTCTAAGTTGAGTCCTCTTTTTAGCGTAAAGATGAGTTTAGGGAAGATGGCTGTTCGATGTTCCGAACCAAGCCCCTTGATACGAATGTTCAGGATTGCCTTTTGAATTTCACGTTCAAAACGACTGGTTCCTAGACCGAAACCAAGAGAGGTAAATGGCGTTTGCCCATTTGATGTAAAGAGGGTATTAATCTCGTACTCTAGAGATTGCATGGCATCGTAGATGTCTTTTTGGGTTTTCTTCCAGGCATATTCTTGGCGCTTATCAGGCAGAACCCATTCCTCCGCATCTTTGAGGTGCTTTTGGTAATTTTTCTCTGCATAAGGAGCCAATACTTCATCGATACGGTCAGCTGAACAGCCCCCATACTGGCTAGAAGCAACGTTTGCGATGATTTGTGAAATCTGCGCTGTCGCAGTCTGGATAGATTTGGGACTCTCTACCTCAGCATTCCCAATCTTAAAACCATTTTCCAACATGCCCTTGAAATCAATCAAACAGCAGTTGGTCATAGGGGTATAGGGACTGTAGTCCAAATCATGATAGTGGATATCTCCTTTTTGATGGGCATTAGCCACATGTTTAGGAAGCATTTGAAGTCCGATGGATTTCCCAACAATCCCTGCCGTCAAATCACGCTGGGTATTAAAAACATCACTATCCTTATTGGCATTTTCATTGACAACTGCCTGATCTTTATTGAGAAGTTTATGAATACTAAAGTTGATATCTGTCGCTTTTGAGCGCTCAAAATCCCTTTGAGTCCGATAGGTGATATACTCCTCGGCCAAGGCGTATTCTTTAGCTTCCAATAACTCATGTTCTACGATGTTTTGGATTTCATAGATTTTTACACCTTGAGGAAAGCGACTATGAATCTCTTCGACGATACGTTCAACTAGGGTACTAAGTCGCTTTTCAACCAAAGGGGTTACATCCATAACCTTTTCAGCTGCCTTATGAAGCGCTTTGTCAATCTTGTCTACATCAAAAATTACACGTCTGCCGTCACGTTTTTCGACGAATAAAGTCGGATCAGGGACAGCCTTCTCTTCCAATACAATCATATCCATACCCTTTTCTTAAATATAATATTGATTCTAAAAAGTATTATATCACTAAAAAAATAAAAATCAATATCTTGTGTTAAAAAATAAAAATTTTTTAAAATTACACAAGATATTGATAGTTTTTATTTTAATTTATAGAGTTTAAAATCTTTGAATTCACTTTGAACCGCTTGATAATTTTCAGCTAAGAGCTGCTCAACTTCTGTCCATAGACTTGTTTTTGTATTCACTACAATCATCTTTGGTTGATTATCTCTCAGATCATTAACAAGTTTGGTACGATTTTCACCAAGTCCTGTATGCAACCTAGGCGAAAGCAACTGACTCGCAGCTAAACGTTCACTAGCCTTATAACTACTTGTCAGATTATCCCAAACATAGATACGATCTGTAGCTTGAGTTTCCCCTTTGACCTTAGCTTCAATGCTTGTGCGCTCTTGATATTGTTCCGCATGAAGTAAATATCGTGATACTAGAGGGGCTGAAAATAGATAAACGAGAGCCAAAATTGGTAGATAGGCATTTCCTTTTACAAAAACTCCCCATACCGAAGTTTCTTCTCTAGATCTTCTACGACGATTCGCTCCTTCTGGCTTCTCTGTAGGAATTCGTGTCAGAAAAAGAAGCGACAAGAAAGGAAGTAACTCAACCATACGACTACCATTGATAAGATCTGTAGAGAAAATTTCTAAAACTAATACCAAAACAACAGCTATTGCAGCAGTGATTGATAAGACTGATTGCTTCAATGGTTTATATTTGAAGAGACCTGTCAATGCAAACGTCAATGCTCCAAGAGCAATTGCTAACAATCCATAAAAGAGGATATTGTCGAGTAATCCCGAGTTAGACGTAAAGTTTAAACTATCTAATGGATAAAGGATTTGACTAATCGCATTTCCAAAGCTACCTTTATAAGCCGTATAATATCCGATTGGATAAAAGAGAATTGAAAAACCAAGGCCCGCTGCAAAAAATTGGTAGACACCATGAGCCAAATTTTTGCGACCAATATTAAAAGCTGTTACAGCAAAAAACAAGACAAAGGCGTACAAAGTTGTAACCAAAGGTGCAAAGAAAAATGCTAGAGCTAAGCTAGCTCCAATACGGATAAATCCTTTGTCAAGGCTTGGTTCTGCCAAATAAGCTGTTACTAAACTCAAGGAATAGAACAAGAATGGGAGTGCAAGAATAGTTGCATAGCCCCCACCAAAACTAAGAGCACTAGCCAGGACATAAAAGACTGTCAACACTTGTTGCGATTGCTTATTTTGTTCCGTCAGATTGTAAGCCGAACGGAAAAGAAAGAATCCGGCACCTACTAAAGCCAACCAATTAAAGACGGCAAATAAAATACTGCCCTTTGTTAAATACTGTAAAAAGTAATAAAGGAGACCACTAGTTCCAAAATAATCTGTGTAGATATCTCCGCTCTGATGCATAGCCCATCCAATATAAAAATCCTGAGATTGCTCCGGACTTATTAACCCTAAGAAGAAGGGTAAAATTACGGACACAAGGACCACTAGAGTACTCAAAATGAGGATATTCAAAAATGGTAAGCGGGCAGGCTGACGAGTTTCAACCTCGAGTTGCTCCTCATTTTCTACTGGAGCATCCTGACTTCCCATCCAAGTTGGAGTTGGTTCGTCTTCTAATCTGCCATATACGTTCATTCGCTCTCTCCTATATTTTAATTTGTTCTAGTATATCAAAAAGTCTAGTTCTTGTCAGCCTTTGGCGGACGTTCGCTCAACTTTTCAGACAAGGTAACAAAGCGTTCAATCTCATAAAAACGATGATATGAAACTCTTTTATAGCGGTCTAAAAAATTTTTTTCTTCTACTGTCAGCATAGTCATTTCTCCTTTTCTCTTAATTCGAAAAATGAAGAAAAAACTAAAAAAACTGAATTCTCAAAATGAGAATTCAGCTTTTTATTTTTAGTCAGCTTTCTTTTCTAAGTTTTTAGAAATGCTTCGATTTTTACCTTCTAAATACACCATAAGAATGGAAATATCTGCTGGGTTTACACCTGAAATACGGCTAGCTTGCCCGATAGTTTCTGGATTGATGAGCTTGAACTTCTGACGAGCTTCAGTCGCGATAGAGTCAATATCATCCCAGTCAATATTCGCTGGAATCCGTTTTTCTTCCATGCGTTTCATCTTGGCAACCTGATCCATGGCTTTTGAAATGTAGCCTTCGTACTTGATTTCTGTTTCAATCAATTCGATAATCTTGTCATCTAACTCTTCAGAAGCAGGTCCGATGAAGGCTACCACATCTTGGTAAGAAACTTCTGGACGGCGAAGGAATTCCTTGGCTGTCACTGCATCGGTCAACGGCTTGAAGCCCATCTCCTCAACCTTGGCATTGGTTTCCTTGACTGGCTTGAGTTTGATGCTGTCTAGGCGCTTCATCTCATTTTCAAATTGATTTTTCTTGATTTCAAAACGAGCCCAACGTTCATCGTCAACAAGCCCAATCTCGCGCCCCATCTCAGTCAAACGCATATCGGCATTGTCATGACGGAGAATGAGACGGTATTCTGCACGACTGGTCAAGAGACGGTAAGGTTCAATGGTTCCCTTGGTCACCAAGTCATCAATCATAACCCCGATATAACCGTCGCTTCGTTTTAGAATTAACTCAGGCTTACCTTGGATTTTCAGCGCTGCGTTGATACCCGCGATAATCCCTTGACCAGCAGCTTCTTCATATCCAGACGTTCCATTTGTCTGACCCGCAGTGAAAAGTCCTGAGATTTTCTTGGTTTCAAGCGTTGCACGCAATTGATGAGGCAAGACCATGTCGTACTCGATAGCATAACCAGTTCGCATCATCTCTGCATTTTCCAAACCTTTGATGGAATGAACCAAGTCACGTTGGACATCCTCAGGAAGACTGGTTGAAAGTCCTTGGACATAAACTTCTTCTGTGTTTCGTCCTTCTGGCTCAAGGAAAAGCTGGTGGCGTTCCTTGTCCGCAAAACGCACAATCTTGTCCTCAATCGACGGACAGTAACGAGGTCCCACTCCCTTAACCACACCTGTAAACATAGGCGCACGATGGAGGTTGTTTTGGATAATCTCATGACTGGTACCATTGGTATAGGTCAACCAGCACGGCACTTGGTCTTTAACATAATCTTCATCGCGTGAAGTGTAAGAGAAGTGATTTGGTGTTTCATCTCCTGGCTGAATCTCTGTCACATCATAGTTGATAGAGGAAGCCTTGACACGTGGAGGCGTTCCTGTCTTGAAACGACCGATTTCAAGTCCAAGTTCCTTGAGATTGTCAGCTAGGTTAATAGAAGCTAGGCTGTGGTTTGGCCCTGATGAGTACTTGAGATCTCCGATGATGATTTCCCCACGGAGGGCTGTCCCTGTGGTCACGATAACAGCCTTGGCAGCATATTCCTGATGGGTAGCTGTACGAACACCGACAACCTTGCCTTCTTCCACCAAGATCTCATCAATCATAGTTTGACGAAGGGTTAGATTTTCTTGATTTTCAACCGTCTTGCGCATTTCCTTAGAGTAAAGTTCCTTATCAGCCTGCGCACGAAGGGCACGGACAGCTGGTCCCTTCCCAGTGTTGAGCATCTTCATCTGGATGTAACTCTTGTCAATGGTCTTAGCCATTTCGCCACCAAGGGCATCTACCTCACGCACGACAATCCCCTTGGCAGAACCACCAATAGACGGATTACAAGGCATGAAAGCCAACATTTCAATGTTGATAGTCGCAAGCAAGACCTTGCAACCCATACGGCTCGCAGCTAGGGAAGCTTCGACCCCAGCATGTCCCGCACCGATTACAATAATATCGTATTCTTCCGTAAAATTATAAGTCATTTTCTCTCCTATTCTTCAAGGTGAATGTGTCTTAGTTGGCCGTCCCAATCTGGCAGGGCTGTTTTTAAAAAGGCTGGAACTAGTTGGAAATCCTCAAGCTTTTCCAAGTCAATCCACTCACAGGGTTGCCTTTTCTCATCTTCCTGCATGGTCAATGGGGCGTCCTCAAGTAAGTCTACCAGATAATGAAACTCGATGTTGTGATAGGAAACACCGTCCTGTTCAAAACGATTTTCAACCACGAAAGCTAGTGGCCCAGCTTGAGCTTTAACACCCAGTTCTTCCCTCACTTCGCGGACTACCGCGTCTTCCGTGCTTTCATTTACTTGGATCGCACCGCCAATAGTGTAATACTTGCCCTTATCTTTGGTGACTAGGAGCTTGCGGTTTTGAAGAATCAAAGCTGTCGCCCGAACGCCAAAAACCGTATCCCCCACTTTTGTCCGAAAGTCTTGTTGAGTCATGTTGTCCTTTCCTTTAAACGACACAAAAACAGTCAAAACTCGTAAGAAGTGCAGGACAAAAAAGCCTGCAACATCCATGAGCTTTGACCATCATTTCTATTGCTTTTATTATTGTAGCAAATTGAGAACATTTGTCAATCTAAATGTACTGACAAACCTTGCCATCACGGTAAGCATTATCAATCAAACCGCCACCGAGACACTCTTCACCGTCGTAAAAGACAACTGCTTGTCCTGGTGTAATGGCGCGTTGTGGCTCCGCAAAGATGACCTCTGCCTTATCTCCTTTGACATGTACAGTCACTTTAGAGTCAGGCTGACGATAGCGGAATTTAGCCGTGCATTCTAGCGTAAATTCCTCTGGCATATCACGAGTAAAGTGAACCTGACTGGCTTCTAAGCTAGTTGACATAAGCGAATCATGGTAGAAACCTTGGCCTACATAGAGGATATTCTTGCTCAGGTCTTTTCCAACAACGAACCAAGGAGCATTGTCACCGCCGTGTTGTCCACCGATACCGAGTCCGCCACGCTGACCGATCGTATAGTACATCAGACCAGCATGCTCACCCATATCGCGACCATCTACAGTCATCATTCGACCAGGTTGAGCTGGCAAGTAGTTGCTGAGAAATTCTTTAAAGTTCTTTTCTCCAATAAAGCAAATCCCTGTTGAATCTTTCTTCTTAGCAGTCGCAAGGCCTGCTTCTTCTGCTAGTCTGCGAACTTCAGGCTTTTCCAAATGTCCCAATGGGAACATAGTCTTTTGTAATTGTTCTTGTGAAAGTTGACTGAGGAAATAGGTCTGGTCTTTGCCATTGTCCACGCCACGAAGCATGTGAACGATACCATCCTCATCACGCGCCACTCGGGCATAGTGCCCAGTCGCTACATAGTCTGCTCCCAAGGTCATGGCATAGTCCAAAAAGGCCTTAAACTTGATTTCCTTGTTACACATAACGTCTGGATTTGGCGTGCGTCCTGCACGGTATTCCGCTAGGAAATACTCAAAAACGCGGTCCCAGTACTCTTTTTCAAAATTTACAGAGTAGTAAGGAATGCCAAGTTGATCTGCTACCGCAGCCACATCCTTGTAATCTTCGGTCGCCGTACAGACGCCGTTTTCATCTGTGTCGTCCCAGTTCTTCATGAAGATACCGATCACATCGTAGCCCTGTTCTTTGAGCAAGAGAGCCGTCACCGACGAATCAACACCACCACTCATCCCCACGACAACACGTGTCTTAGAGTTATCACTCATGGTATGTCTCCCATCTATTCGTTTATTCACGATTGAAGGTCGTGTTTGCTATCACGATTGAAGGTCGTTTGAGCAGTTTTCATTATAACATGCTTGATTAGAGAAGACAAGGAAGATGCTGACAAACCTAGCCACCTCATTTATAAATACATGAAGATAGGATACAAAAAAGTCAATCCATTCCTAAATCTCTATTCTCTTTAAAAACTTATTTTTAAAATCAACTAAAAATGATATACTTTAATAAGGAGGAATGCGCACATGATTCCATATATACACCATCATCCGTGTGCGTAGAACAAATGTGAACAATTACAAAGATATTCTAAAATCAAAAAATACTATTTTTATTATTACACTTATTGCAGGTATTGGACTTTTGACAGGCTTAGTCCTCCATCAAGAAAAAATCCAAGCAGAGAGAGGGAATGTTGCTCTCATCAAACAACAAAAAAATCAACAAGATGTCGAACAAGTAAAAAACGCCATTAAAGACTTCAATATTGATTCTGAAACCATTATAGAAGATTGGAAAAAAATTCAAGAATTAAAACCAACTACTGATGAAGGCAAAAAGACATTAGCAGACTTTCTCGCTTCTACTGCCGATAAAGTCACAAATCATTATAGTGAAAAAGCTTTGAAATTAGATATAAAGGATTCTGATAGCCATTTTCAAGATAAACAAACACTTGAGACAGCCATCACTTCCTTGCAAAAAATAATAGACATCATTAAAAACATTAATTCTGCCAGCGACCAAGTTGCTCTTGAAGAAAAGACAAAACCAATTCAAGAACTAATCTCTAAATTCCAAAAACAAGTTGAAACCTTGACCAAAAAAGAAGAACAAAAGTCTAACCATACTGAAACGACTAGTAACGTTCAGGGAGTAGAAAACTACAATTCAGAAGATAGCAACTACACTCCAACCTACACTGAATCATATGGAAGCATAAATAATTCTCAAGCACCTGCAACTGAGCAATACTCGTCTGATAGTGCTGGCAGTGAAGGAAATCATAGTGTTGACACACAAGGTCAACCTTCTAATTCTTCCAGTTCTCAAGTAGAGTCTAATAACCACAGTGATTAGACTGAATTTCACGAAACAAACCGTTCATCTTACTAATTCGAGTGAAAAATTCTGTAAACATCATCAGCATTAATGAATCTACCATCACTAATCTCTAAAAAATTGTCTTTCATCAAAAGGCATACAAAAAGAGCCTTTCAAGGCTCTTATTTTTATTTCTTAGTACCAACCGTTGTTAAGCCAGAAGTTCTTAGCAGCTGTCCATGAACCGTAACGTCCTGAAACGTAAGCATCTGCTACACGTTCTTGGTTTTCTGCTGAATAGTCACCGTTCAAGTATGAATCTGTCAATTGGTAACGTCCGATGTAGCGTCCGTTTGTAGCTGTGTAGCTACCACC
Source organism: Streptococcus sp. HMSC062D07 (assembly GCF_001814215.1). NCBI lineage: Bacteria > Bacillati > Bacillota > Bacilli > Lactobacillales > Streptococcaceae > Streptococcus > Streptococcus sp. HMSC062D07. Next base: position 84,007 of record NZ_KV815328.1, on the reverse strand, counting down.
TGATTCTTTTTGAGCAATCCATTCTTTCGCTTCTGCTTCAGATCCGCTTACAGTCGCAGCTGGTGTTGTGCTCTCTTCTGCTACTGGGGCTGGTGTTGCAGCTGCTGGGGCAGAAGTTTCTTCTACTGCTGGAGTTTCTTCTGCAGTCGCTGGGGCTGGTGTTGAAACCGGAGCTTCAGTATTTGCAGATGGTGCAGGAGTTGTCGTTGCAGGAGTCGCCGCTACTACTGGAGCTTCTCCTTCAATAACTAAAACTTGGTCAACATAGATGAGGTCAACGTTTTTAATGTTGTTCAATTTAGCCAATTTTTCAACTGTTGTGTTGTAAGTCTCAGCAATTTCTGATAGAGTATCTCCAGGTTTAACTGTATAAGTTTTTGATTCTTGTGCAAAAGTAAGTGATGGTGCAAGGAAAGCAAGTACAACTGCAAATCCTGCAAGTTTAGTCTTAATGTTTAATTTCATTTAAAAAAGTTCTCCTTTTTTCTTATACTACCATGATACCTTTCTAATGTTACTATTTGTTAACGAATTTGTGTAGAAATGTTACAAAACTGTGATTTATTTACTTAAAAAAGCCCTTTTTTGTTACAAAACCCTTGTTATTAAAGCTTTTTAATCTTTTTATATATTTCAGAAAGTAATTAAGCACTTACATCTAATCTTTGCTATAATAGAAGTAAGAATCTTTTTAAGGGGAAACAGATGCAATCACTTCGTTTTCAATCTGTCTTTGATATCATTGGACCAGTAATGATTGGGCCATCTAGTAGTCACACTGCAGGAGCTGTTCGTATCGGTAAAATCGTTTCATCTATCTTTGATGATACTCCAACTGAGGTTGAATTCCAGCTTTTTAACTCTTTTGCAAAAACCTATCGTGGACACGGGACAGACCTTGCCCTTGTAGCTGGTATTTTGGGAATGGATACGGATGATCCTGAAATTCCAAATAGTTTAGAAATTGCCCATAAGCGTGGCATTAAAATCGTGTGGACCATCCAAAAGGACAGTAATGCTCCCCACCCAAATACTACGAAAATCACTGTTAAGAACGATCGTAAGACTATCAGCGTAACAGGAATTTCAATCGGCGGTGGAAATATCCAGGTGACAGAATTAAATGGTTTTGCCGTATCTCTCAACATGAACACCCCTACCATCATCATCGTTCATCAGGATGTTCCAGGTATGATTGCTCATGTGACTGAGGCTCTTTCTCGCTTTGGTATCAATATCGCTCAGATGAATGTAACTCGAGAAAAAGCTGGCGAGAAAGCAATCATGATTATTGAAGTTGATAGTCGCAACTGTGAAGAATCTATCGAAGAAATTCGGAAAATTCCTCATTTGCACAATGTCAATTTCTTTCAATAGGAGAAAATATGTTTTACTCTATCAAAGAATTAGTCGAACAAGCCGAACTTGATTTCCAAGGAAATGTTGCTGAGCTCATGATTACTACTGAGTATGAGCTAACTGGTCGTGAGCGAGAAGAAGTTCTCCTCCTCATGGAACGTAACCTCGAAGTCATGAAAGCTTCCGTCGAGCTTGGTCTCAGCGAAAAGAAATCTCGTAGCGGTTTGACTGGTGGTGATGCAGCTAAGCTCGACCACTACATCAAAAAAGGAAAGACCTTATCAGACTTCACTGTCTTGTCTGCCGCCCGTAACGCCATTGCCGTTAATGAGCACAATGCCAAGATGGGCCTTGTGTGTGCGACACCAACTGCAGGTAGCGCAGGTTGTCTTCCTGCAGTTCTCACATCTGCTATTCAAAAGTTAGATTTAACGCATGAACAACAACTAGATTTTCTCTTTGCTGCCGGTGCTTTTGGGCTCGTCATTGCTAATAACGCTTCTATCTCGGGAGCCGAAGGAGGCTGTCAAGCCGAAGTTGGATCTGCCTCTGCCATGAGCGCTGCTGCCCTAACTCTAGCTGCAGGTGGAACTCCTTATCAAGCGAGTCAGGCTATCGCCTTCGTTATCAAAAACATGCTCGGTCTTATCTGCGATCCCGTTGCAGGTTTGGTTGAAGTCCCTTGTGTTAAGCGTAATGCTATGGGGGCAAGTTTCGCCTTCATCGCAGCTGATATGGCTCTAGCCGGTATCGAATCAAAAATCCCGGTTGACGAAGTCATTGATGCCATGTACCAAGTAGGCTCTAGCCTCCCAACTGCCTTTCGTGAAACTGCCGAAGGTGGTCTCGCAGCCACACCGACAGGCCGTCGCCTTCAAAAAGAAATCTTCGGCGAATAATTTCAAGATTACTAGGAGAATCAATGTCATCTCTATCAGCCATCTTTTTCGACTTAGATGGAACCCTTGTGGACAGCTCTATCGGTATTCACAATGGCTTCACCTATACTTTTGAACAACTGGGAATTCCTAGTCCAGATGCAAAAACCATCCGTGGTTTTATGGGACCTCCTTTGGAAACTAGTTTCGCTAGTTGCTTACCAACTGAGCAGATTGAGTCAGCTATCCAGCTTTATCGCTCCTATTATAAGGAAAAAGGAGTCTACGAAGCTCAGCTCTTTCCACAAATCAAGGAACTACTCACTGAACTAGCTCAACAATATCCTCTCTATATCACGACAACAAAAAATACTCCGACAGCAGTCCATATGACAGCTAATTTTGAAATCGATCACTTCTTTGACGGCATCTATGGTTCAAGTCCTCAAGCGGTGCATAAGGCAGATGTCATTCATCAAGCTTTGACAACTCATAAATTGGATCCAGAAAAAGTGGTCCTTATCGGAGATACTAAATTTGATATGATTGGCGCCCAAGAAACTGGCATTAAAAAACTAGCGGTTACTTGGGGATTTGGTGAAGAGGAAGAGTTGATGAGCTACCATCCTGACTGGGTCGCACATCAACCAGCAGACATTTTACGTCAACTATAATTGAAACCCTAAACAAAAAACACTCCAATTAAATTGGAGTGTTTTTTAACTTTTTGATAATAAAATACAAGAAGTCCAAAACAGATTCAACCGTAAAACAAGAATCTCTTAGTTCTTATCTGATTCTTCGAACGGTGTATCTTCGATGGCTTCTTCATTTTTGACTGCTTGAGATTCACTATAGTTTACCACTTCAGTTTCTTTTGTCGGCATAGCGAAAAGAATCAAAAGAGCTAGCCCTCCCATTGGGGCAAAGCGAAGGAAGATAAAGGCCCAGTGGAATCCGGCATCACGCAAACGGCGAACTGATATAGCCAAAGTCGGTACTAAGATTGCTAGGTAGAAAACTGCATAAATAATAGCAACTAAACCAAAAACCATGAAAATAGCCTCGCTGGCTGAATCGCTCACTGAATCCATCACAGTACTAAGATATACAATGTAGAAATAGATAATCCAGAAAGGAATAGAAAGGATGAGGTTTCCTAGCCAAACCCACCAGAAATCTGGACGCGTCGAACGACCGGTGAACTCTGCATAATTCTTAAAAAAATTCTTATACGCGTTAATCATATGATACTCCCATTTTTTATTTTATCAGTAGATACTAAACTGTACAGTTATAGAACACTCCCAAATCTAGTAAAAGGCCTGGGAGTGTTAGCCAATTATTCGACAAGACTGAAAATTCTTCGTCCTTGTAGCATTCTTCAGATAGTTGAACTTATATTTAATCCTTTGTCGGCATAGCTAGGAGTATCATAAGAGCGATACCTCCAACAAATGGAACAAATGCTACGAAAATGAGTGCCCAATGGAAACCAGCATCACGCAGACGACGAACTGTCAATGCAAGTTGAGGCAAGAAAAGTGCCAGACCAAAAATGAAATAAATAAATATGAAAAGACCCAAAGTCGTAATAGCAGCTTCGCTATCTGGATTTGCTATTGCACTACCGTAGACTATGTCAAAAGGAATAGAAAGGATAATGTTTGCCAACCCAATCCACCAGTAATCTGCGCGAGTTGAACGTCCTGAAAAATCTACATAACCTTTAAAGAAATTTTTAATTGCGTTAATCATATGATACTCCCAACTTTTATTTTATCAGTAGATACTGTACAGTTATAGAACACTCCCAAATCTAGTA
>NZ_KV815328.1:38370-79845 GCF_001814215.1 Streptococcus sp. HMSC062D07 | reverse complement strand
TACAGTTATAGAACACTCCCAAATCTAGTAAAAGACCTGGGAGTGTTAGCAAATTATTCGACAAGATTGAAACTTCTTCGTTCTTGTAGCATTTTTTCAGATAGCTGAACTTAGTGTTAGTCCTTTGTTGGCATAGCTAGGAGCACCAAAAGTGCGATACCTCCAACCATTGGAATAAAAGCAACGAAGATGAGCGCCCAATGGAAACCAGCATCACGTAGACGACGAACTGTCAGTGCTAGTCCAGGCAATAAAACTGCTAGTCCAAAAATGAGATAGACAAATCCGATTAAGCCCAAAGTCATAATAGCAGCTTCGCTATCTGGATTTGCCATTGCAGCACCGTATGCCATGTAGAAAGGAATAGAAAGGATAATGTTTGCCAACCAAATCCACCAGTAATCTGCGCGAGTTGAACGTCCTGAAAAATCTACATAACCTTTAAAGAAATTTTTAATTGCGTTAATCATAAGTTACTCCCTAATTTTTTATTTACTATAGTTTACCATATCTGTTCAATAATAACAAGTTTGTTCAAAAAACTCTGAAAGTCTCTCGAAATCTAGAAAAAAAGATACTATCCGCTCTTTCTCATAAACAGAAGTTGCAGATAATATCTCATCTATTTTTAGTCAACATGTGTTGTTTCATTAGCAAAAGCTATGATTGCTCTCTTCAATTCAGAACCTTGCAAGGTACGGAACTCTTCAATCTTCTGATTGATCATCTCAAGAGGCATTACATTTACTTTACCAACAAAGATTTTGTCCATTACTTGATTATCAACTAGTTCAGTTGATACAAGCAACTCTTCGTATAGTTTTTCACCTGGGCGAATACCTACTTCTACGATTGGAATTTCATTTTCAGTATGGCCACTGAGTAGAACCATTTTCTTAGCCAAATCGTAAATGCGTACTGGCTTGCCCATATCAAGGATAAAGACTTCTCCATCTTTTGCATAAGCACCCGCATGAATCACCAAACGGCTAGCTTCTGGAATGGTCATAAAGTAACGAGTCATTCGGAAGTCTGTCACCGTTACAGGCCCACCTTCAGCAATCTGACGTTCAAAGACAGGAATTACACTACCACGGCTACCGAGTACGTTACCGAAACGAACCGCACAGTAGGTAGATTGGCTACGTTGATTAAATCCTGTAACAATTAACTCAGCCACACGTTTAGTTGCTCCCATTACGTTTGGTGGATTAACAGCCTTATCTGTCGAAATCATGACCATTTTTGGAACTCGAGCAGCGTCAACTGCCTTAGCAACATTATAAGTTCCAAGGATGTTATTCTTGAATGCTTCTTTTGGATTACGCTCCATCATCGGAACATGTTTATGAGCTGCAGCATGGTAAACAATCGCTGGTTCGTACTGTTCAAAAACTTGAAGCAAACGATCGTAATCTTGAATATCGGCAATGACAGGAACAAAGTCAATTCCCTGGAATTTACGAATCAATTCATGGTAAATCAGATAAATAGAGTTTTCTCCATGACCGAGCAAAACGACACGTTCCGGATTGAAGCGACTGACTTGACGGCAAATTTCTGAACCAATCGAACCTCCGGCACCAGTTACCAAAATCGTTTTATTAGTGATTTCAGAACCCAGACGTGATTCATCGAGCTGAATCTCTTTACGTCCCAACAGGTCCGTGATATCAATTTTCTGGAAACCACCTGCTTGAGGCTGGATACCTTGCACAACTGATTCAATCATCGGCATCTTAAAGCATTTTACACCGATACTGTTACACATTTGCAGGATTCGTTCATATTCAGATGGATCTAGAGACGGAATCGCAACGATCACTTTTTCAACTCTGTAGCGTTTAGCCAATTCTGGTAGATCATCATAAGAACCCAAAACTGGGATTTTCCCAAGTTTTTGTCCTTTTTTCTTTTCATCATTATCCAAAATCCCAACTAGTTCAAGGTCACTAGTAGGATGTTGGTAGCTGTTCATAAAGAGCGCGCCACCATCACCAGCACCAATCAAGAAGGTACGACGGTGTTCTCCAGCTCCATTTCCCTTTTTACGTCTTGAGTAAATCAACTGCCAAGTGATACGAGGAAGTAGAATCAAGAATGTTGTTAATAGGATAAAGAGTACGATAAAGCGGATAGAAAAGAGCGGCAAGAAAGCATAGCAGATCACATAAGATAAGATACTACTGATAGTCACTCCGAAGAAAATCTTCATGAAATCTGTTATTTTGCTATATCGACTAATACTAGCATTAAGCCCCCAGAATCCAATCATCAGTTGGTAGAAAAGGAAGGTTAGACCTGTGTAAATGACATAGTCTACCGGGGCTGGATTAATCAAGCCATAAAATAGAATATAGGAAACAATAATTGATAAGACCATACTGGCAATATCAAAAAATCCCCAAAAAATTTGTTTCTGTTGTTTATTTAATACTTCAACCAGATCAATTACGTAATCTGTTATTTTTTTATTCATGTGAATGGTATCCTCCTACACAGAATCACATTTTCTAGTAATCTTCAGATAAATTTTTAAAATCTAATTAGCTTCAATTACTTGCTTTTTCTTAGAAGTTTCAAAAATATAAACTGTCGCACAAATCCTGGACATAGGGCAACGACAACTTGGATTAAAACACTTTTCAGATATTCGCCATAAGAAATCTGTCCACGAGCGTGCATTCTTTGACGTGCTTGGCGATAGAGTTTGAGATAGCGAAGACCTCCACGGCGTTCAAACATCCCTGCTCCCACGCGCACCTTACATAGAATTTGATCCACATTTCCAGTTCGAGCTCCAGCGCTAATCATATTGAGCCAGAGAAGATCATCTTCCATATAAAGACCATCCTCGTAGTTACCAGCCTTGAGAACCATTTCTTTTTTGAACATAACAGTCATATGATTAAAGGCACTTCTCATACGTTGGTAGGCAATGATATCCTCATGCTTAGTCGGTACACGACGGTAAGACACAATCTCGTCAGGTTGGTCGATAAACTCTGCGATATGACCACCTAGTAGGTCCAAGTTTTCTTTTTCCATCAATTCGAACTGCTGTTCGAAACGGTCTTCAACAGCAATATCATCTGTATCCATACGAGCAATGACGTCATATTGGCACTGTAAGACACCGTACTGAAGCGCTAAACCTAAGCCGCGATTTTGCTCAAGTGGACAACGTTTGATTGGAATACTTGACTGTGCTTCCAATTTCTCCAAAACTTGATACAGTTCAGGTGTCAGCGGACCATCTTCGACGATTACCACTTCGCTAGGTTTGAGCGTTTGATGTATGATACTCTCTACCGCCTCTTCTAGAAAGACTGGATTTTCTTTAACATAGACTGACATCAGGACGCTAAATTTACGATTTTCAGACACAGTAGTTCTCCAATATATAGATTTTCTTTCACTATTTTATCACAATTTTTCAGACTTTCCTATTTTTATTTGAATCCCAGAAAAAAACTAGTAAATATATTGTCCTTCTTTACTATGATTTCTATCGACTACGTAGCGAATCACGTCAGGTCAACTTGACATCTTTAGGAAAAAAAATTAAAATAAGCTGCTATCAAAATCAGCTTATTGAGGTTCACATGAAAAAACGATCACTCTTTTTTATTCTAGGAATTATCTTAATTGGAGCGGTCTTAAGAGCTCCTTTCACAGCTTTACCAACTATTTTGGGAGATATTGCCCAAGGTTTAGGCGTGGAAGTCAGTTCACTTGGTGTTTTGACCAGTCTCCCTCTCTTGATGTTTGCCCTCTTCTCCTCTTTTGCGACTCGTTTGGCTCAAAAAATTGGACTCGAGCACCTTTTCACCTATAGTCTTATCGTATTGACCATCGGTTCAGTGATTCGTATCTTTAATCTTCCTTTACTCTATCTAGGGACTTTACTCATCGGAGCAAGTATTGCGATCTTTAACGTGCTCCTTCCTAGCGCCATTCAGGCCAATCACCCACAAAAGATTGGCTTTCTGACAACCATCTATGTGACCTCTATGGGGATTACAACGGCTCTTGCTTCCTATCTCTCAGTCCCCATTACTCAGGCAACATCCTGGAAAGGCTTGATTCTCTGTTTATCCTTGGTCTGCTTACTAACTTTAGTTGCCTGGCTCCCCAATCATCGTCACAATCATTTTCTAAGAGGAAGTGAGAAAAAACAAAAGAAAGAGAATATCTTAAAAAACAAGGAAGTTTGGGCTATTATTGTATTTGGTGGGTTGCAGTCCCTACTCTTCTATACCAGTATGACCTGGCTACCAACCATGGCCATCAGTGCAGGACTATCTCATACAGATGCTGGACTTCTGGCTTCTATCTTTTCACTGATTAGTATCCCCTTCTCGATGACCATTCCAAGTCTCACAACTCGTTTATCAAATCGTCACCGTCAAATCATGCTGACAGTCATCTCTCTGGCTGGAATGCTTGGAATTGCTATGCTCCTATACCCGAGCAAGAGTTTCCTTTACTGGTTAGTAGCGCATCTCTTGATTGGTACTGCTTGTAGCGCTCTTTTCCCTTATCTCATGGTTTGCTTCTCCATCAAAACCAGCTCTCCTGAAAAGACGGCCCAATTATCTGGTCTTGCCCAGACTGGTGGTTACATTCTAGCGGCCTTTGGACCAACTCTCTTTGGTTACAGTTTTAACATGTTCCAGTCTTGGGTTCCAGCGGTACTGATTCTTCTAGTAATTGATATCATCATGACGGTCGCCCTCTTTATGGTGGATCGAGCGGATAAAATCCTCTAATCTTCTAGTTTTTGCTAGAAGATTTTTTTATATATAAAAATTTTACACATATTACTTGACAGGGCTTACATTTAGATGTATGATGTATGTGTAGAATAATTATATATAAAATTTTTACATACTAAAAAAGGAGGTGCCCCATGTATTTTCCAACATCAGCGGCCTTGATTGAATTTCTCATCTTGGCCATCCTAGAACAAGGGGATTCCTATGGTTATGAAATTAGTCAAACCATTAAACTCATTGCCAAAATCAAGGAATCTACCCTCTACCCCATCTTGAAAAAACTGGATACCAACCGCTACCTGACTACATACTCTCGCGAATACCAAGGTCGGATGCGGAAATACTACTCCTTAACAGAGATTGGGGAGGAGCAACTATTTGTACTCAGAGAAGAGTGGACACTCTACACTGACACTATCAACGGCATCATAGAAGGGAGCGTTCGCCATGACAAGAACTGAATATTTGAATCAGCTTGAAGCCTATCTGATGAAGCTTCCTCAATCTGATCGTATCGAAGCCATGGACTACTTCAAAGAACTCTTTGATGATGCTGGTCCAGAAGGTGAGGAAGAACTCATGGCTAGCCTCGGTAGTCCAAAAGAGGCTGCCCATGACATCCTGACTACACTTCTTGATAAAAAAATCAACGAAGAAAATTCCAATAAGAACAACCGTCAGGTTTTACAAATCGCAATCCTCGCACTTCTGGCTGCACCTATTGGGATTCCAGTCGGGATTGGTCTTCTCATGGCTATCATCGGGATTTTTATCGCTGCGGTTAGTGCACTTTTAGCCTTCTTTGCTGTATCAGCAGCTGGACTAATCCTAGGAGGCGTTCTCCTATTTGAAAGCTTCTACGTTCTGGCTGAATCGACATCTGCTTTTACGCTGATTTTTGGTGGAGGTTTGCTAGCTATTGGAGCTTCATCCCTAGTCTTGCTAGCGACTTCCTATGTGACCCGTTTCTTTGGAATACTAATCCTTCGACTTATTCAGTGGATTCTTAATAGAGGAAAGAGAGGTGAAAGTCATGCGTAAATTAACAAAAGGATTTCTTATCTTTGGTGTTGTTACTAGTATCATTGGTTTTGCCATGATGATCATCGGCATCCAAACAGACGGTATCAGAGACCTCCTTGCAATGTCACAAAAACCAGTCTTTGAGAGCCGAATGGAAGAGCTCGTTTTTGATCAAGATATTGAAAATCTTAACATGTCACTGACAGAACATTCGTTAGTCATTAGAGAATCTAGCGATGACAAGATTCGCCTTCAGTATCATCCAACTATCTCTGAAAAAGAAAATCTTCAACATTCTACCAAAGAAAAAACTCTTGAGATTTCTGACACCAAATCAACTACACGTCGTTCTGTAGGTTCTAGTATCCAAGGTATCCTCTTTATCGCAAGCGGAATTTCTAGCCGCAATGATGAAGTCGTTCTATCGTTGCCAAAAGGAAGAGAATTAAAAGATCTAACCGCCCAGGTCGACCACGGTGTCCTTTCGATTGCCGATGTAAAACTCAGCAATGCCAAGATTCAGTCAAATGGCTTTCTTCTTCGTATCACAAATAGCGAGATTAAAAATAGCCAACTGACCACAACTGGAATTGTCAATGTATTTGGAACCAGTCTAACAGATAGCCGTATCCAAGCAGAACATGAACATATCTCTGCTGACGATATCCAAGTGCACGGTAAGGTAGAATTCGAGGCAGAAAATGACATATCGCTCATGTTATCAAGAAAAGAGCTTGAACGAATCAATCTCAATCTCTCGTCAGAATACGGAGCTATTTATCATCGAACTCGAGAAGGAGTGAAGCCTGGCCAGGGAAATGATGTAAATAGGGACGAAGAATTCTCAAATCCTTACAAAGTAGAGAAAAAAGATACGCAAGATCTCCTCGTCGCAAAGGCAGGTCAAGATATCAACATTCCAGACGAACCGGATCGCTCACCTAATTCGAGAGATCATGAATAATAGTTAATCATTACTACTCAAACAAGAAATAAAAAGGAGGTCTCATCATGACTCAAGAATGGTTCGAAAGTGCTGATTTCGAGAAAACAGCCAACAATGAGAAAAAAGATAACCCATCTGACCTAGTCATTCCTGAAGAAGAGTTAAAAGAAAAAGAAGAGTTGCCAGTGGTTGAAGAAAGCCTTCAAGCCAATCCTGAAGAACAAGAAGCTGACCTAGAAAAAGTAGAGAATAGCGAACACGAAGAGATCGTGGAAAATACAGACAAGTCAGAAGAACCTGTAGAGACTGAAGAACAAGAAGAACTGGCAACAAAGACAGACCAAGCAGAAAAACTAGTTAAGGAAGCACCTCAGCCTAGCAAATCTTTGGAAAGTCCATTTGTCCCAGATCCTGTCCCTACAAAAACTACAATCTTCAAAGAAGAATTGGCTGATTTTTGGGTCTGGTTACAAGGTGCTCTCAAAGAGCCAACAGCAAGTATTGATACAGATAAAAAACATAGTTATAATGCCTTTGTGCTCCTAACTATCTTTTCTGCCACAAGTTTCCTCTTTACAGTTTATCACGCCAAACAAGGCTACTATGGTCGTATGGCAAGCATCGATGCTCACTTCATGGAACAATTCCCGTCTCTCAATCTCTTCTCGGTCTTCTCCATCCTAGTGGCGACAAGTCTCTTCTTCTTTTCAATTCTCATGGGTGGATTTGTAGTCAAACGTTTTGTCGACCAGGACAGTGATTGGACATTAGAAAGAGCCTTTCAAGCACATAGCAGACTCTTGGCTATCCCAGTTCTCTTGACAGGTATTGCTAGTTTCTTCGCTCTTTTTAATGGTCTACGATTTGCAGCATTGCTTTGCTTGATTAGCATTGGTCTGACTCTCTTGGCCAATCTCTACTTCATCTCAAGACCTAGCAAGGATAGTCAAACCGATCCCTTCTATCGCCTTCTTTTAGCTTTCCTAGTCAACGGTGGTGTTCTATTTCTCTTCTTTCTAGCAGAAATGGCTCTTGTTTTTGACTATCTTCGAATCCTTGCTTTTATATAAGATAAAATCCTGTCACTCTGACAGGATTTTTTTGTGTACACAAAAAGCAGATCAAACGATCTGCCTTTTCACATTATTTAAAACCAATATCTTTCATTTATGCCTCTAGTTACCTTTTACTAAGTTATCAAAATCTTCCCCTAAGATTGGTCCTACCACTATTTGGTTAGCATCTAAATCCTGATAAAGTTCTTTTGGCAAAGCTCCTAAAAACGCTTGGTAATCCAGTCTAGCTATCGCTTCATAATCTTCTGGTTTTGAGCCATCCCCAGAGATTTTTACCAAATCAATCTCCCAAACAAGTTCCTTGCCTACCAATTGCTCAACGTAAGGAGCAGGAATCACCGGTTCTTTTGGCAAAATGGTTTTTACTCCCTGAGCTAGGTGATAGACCCCATGCACCTTACCTTCACCATCTGGATAAAATTTAGCGCTGGAAGGAAAAGCATCTGACCCTTGAACCCTCTTAACTAGATCTTCAAAACGTGTCAATCCATCTTCTTCTAGGAAGCTTTCTAAATCCTTCTTATCAAAGTAAATAGTTGATAGAATACCCTGACAGAAACCTAAACGAGCAGCCTTATCCGCTAGATAGCTCTTAACCGTTTCTTGGAAATAGTTTTCCAAATCAAAGTCTGCCAAGCCCTCAACTGCTTCACCAACCTTGCTAGACAAAACCCGCAAGAGCCCTTCTACAATCTCCCAGTCAGCTCTTGTAATCAAGTCAGGAATGATTACTTGATAGCCTTTTTGAGCATCTAGATATCGAACTTTAAAGAGAAATTGAGACTTACCTACGATTCCACACTCGATATACTCAAGGCGATTAAGAGGTTGACGGAGGTAAACAGCATCATAACTATGCGACTCTAGGCCTTCTACTAAGCCTAAAATTGATTTAGCTGTGAGAATCTCCTGTTGTCCTAAAATACTTTGTTTATTTGGAATAAAAAATGTCTTCACCATAATGGTCTCCTTTGAAATCGTTTACATATAGTATACACCATTTTCCTGAAAGATGCAGAAACAAATTTAAGATTTTTTAGTCAAAAGCATAGAAAAACAGCCCTTTAGGACTGTTGATACTATTATACGACTTCAGAATGATCTAGGTTCTCACCAATCGCTGCTAAACGCTCGATGACTTGATCTTGTGTCAATTCATGTTCTAAAACATAGCGATTACGTGGGTGAACACGACACTCGTGTGAGCAACCACGAAGATATTTGTCTTCGTTGTCTTCTGATGCCAAGATACGGCGGTTACAGAATGGATTTCCACAGTTGACATAGCGTTCACATGGTGTTCCATCAAACCAGTCTTTCCCTACAATGGTTGGATTTACATGGTTGACATCGACTGCAATACGTTCGTCAAAGACATACATTTTCCCATCCCAAAGTTCCCCTTGAACTTCTGGATCTTTCCCGTAAGTCGCAATTCCTCCATGCAATTGACCGACATCTTTGTAGCCTTCACGGACCATCCAGCCAGAGAATTTCTCACAGCGGACTCCACCTGTACAATAAACTACGACACGCTTGTCCATGAACTTTTCCTTGTTATCACGGACCCATTGTGGTAATTCACGGAAGTTGCGGATGTCAGGACGGATAGCCCCACGGAAGTGCCCAAGATCGTACTCATAGTCATTACGAGTATCAAGGACAACTGTATCTTCGTCAAGAAGGGCTTCTTTGAATTCTTTTGGTGACAAGTAAGCACCTGTTGTTTCAAGAGGATTGATGTCGTTATCAAAGTTATCATCCTCTAAACCAAGGTGAACGATTTCCTTTTTGTAGCGAACAAACATCTTCTTGAAGGCTTGCTCACTTTCTTCATCAATCTTGAACCAGAGGTCTTCCATACCTGGAAGGCTGTGAACGTAGTCCATGTATTTTTGCGTTGTTTCGTAGTCACCAGAAACGGTTCCGTTGATCCCTTCGTCAGCCACTAGGATACGGCCCTTGAGGCCAATAGACTTACAGAAAGCCAAGTGGTCTGCAGCAAATTGTTCCGCGTTTTCGATGGGAACATATTTATAGTAAAGTAAAACTCGAATATCTTTTGACATTTGCTTCTCTTTTCTAAGATTAAATTATCAGAAATTTTCATTCAACTATACCAGTATACTCTCCCAAGAAAGCGAATGCAATTTATTTGACCGAAAAATAAAAAACAAGACCCATTTTCAGATCTTGTTTTAATTAAATATTTGAAGAAGAAAAATTAACAAAAAGATATCCATGGCCTGTCTTGAATAAATTACTAATCATGATCTAAAAAAACAAGACTGATAAGATTTCGAATCCAGAAAAAATTGCACTGATTTTTAGGAGTAGATGGTATTTTTCATGTACCTATTATCAACGCTACTTGTAAGGCAAATGTCTGGATTTCAAACACAGATAATTATATGTATTTGCTCAAAAAAAGAATCACCACCCCGTCTGGAAAAATCCAGACAAGGCAGTGATCGCATCTTTTAGGAATGAATACACGAAATCAATCTATCTTATGATTTTTTGTTTTTCAAGAATTCGTCGTATTGTTTTTGCATTTCATCCAATACTTTTTGGTAAGCACCTTCAGATTTAAGTTTTTCCATCAATTCTGGAATAGCTTTTTCTGGGTCTACAGTACCAGTGTTGATAGCTGTATCGAATTGTTGCATAGTGTTAGTGATAGCTGAGATTTCAGATTTCACGTTGTCAGTGTTGAAGATGAATCCAAGCGCTGGAGATTCTTTTGCAGTTTCCAAGTCTTTCTTAGATTGTGCAATTTGCTCATCTGTAACGTTTTCGTTGATGTAAAGGATCCAGTTGTTACCAGTGTTCCATCCTGACATGTGAGTGTTTCCTTTGTATCCATCAAGGACTTTAACACGGTTTTCTTTACCTGCAACTTTTTCCCAGTTCTTGCCTTCTGGACCGTAAACAAGGCCGTTCAAGAGTTCTGGGTTAGTGTTCAAGAGGTTCAACACTTCCATTGCTTTTTCTTTGTTCTTAGAGTTGTTTGAGATTACAAAGTTTGCAACTTGAGTTGTTTGGTTTTTCTTGATGAAGTTAGTAAATGGTTTGATTTGGATGTCTCTGTTAGCAACACGAGAAAGCAAGCTGCTACCGTAGTCAGCTGGTCCTACTGTTTCTTCACGAACAAGCCAAGTATCTTGAGTAAGGTCATATGAAGTTTCACTTGTTGCTACGTCTTTTGGAATGTATCCTGCTTCATAGTATTTGTGAAGAGTCTTCAAGTGTTCTACGAAACGAGGAACTTCGTAACGGTTTACGATCTTAGTAGTGTCGCCTTCAAGGTCGATAACGAATGGAAGACCATTTGCAACTGGGTAGTCAAAGTTTTCTGACGGGATAAAGTTTTTACCAACAGCGAATGGCATTACGTCTGGAGCTTTTTCTTTGATTTGTTTCAATACTGGTTCAAGTGTTTCGTATGAAGTTACACCTGAGATATCGATTCCATATTTTTCAAGAAGTGGGCCGTTGAAAGCAAAGTTTTGTGAAGATGCAACGTTAGCTGCAACTGGAACAGAATAAATCTTACCGTTTACAGTGTTACCTTTGATGTAAGCTGGGTCAAGCGCTTTGTAAAGGTCAGCTCCTTCTTTCTTGTACAATTCTGTCAAGTCAGCATAAGCACCTTTTTGAGCGTTTACAACGTAGTTATCTGCAAATGCGATATCATAGTTTTCACCTGATGAAGTGATAACTGACATTTTCTTGCTGTAGTCACCCCATCCAAGATATTGGATATCTAATTTAGCACCAACTTTTTCTCCGATGATTTTGTTTGCATTTTCTAGCAACTCATCCAAGTTATCTGGTTTGTCACCGATTTGGTACATCTTGATAACAGTTTTGTCACCTGAAGCTGAGTCAGCAGCTTTTTGGTTGTTACCTTTAAGGTTTCCACAAGCAGCGAGGCTAGCAGCCAAAGCTACAAGGCTAGCAGATGCAAAAGCATATTTTTTCCAGTTTTTCATGATAAAAACTCCTTTTTTTATTTTTAAATTTAAAACAATTTTAGTGATCTACTTTTCAACAAAGAAAAGTTAGATAGGGTAGAGAAAACTTGTTTCTCAGTGCCTCTTATTCTTTAACACCACCGATAGTCAAACCTTTTACAAAGTAGCGTTGGAAGAAAGGATAGAGAATCGCAATTGGGACAGTCGCAACTACGACCATGGCCATACGACCTGTTTCTTTTGGTAGGGCAACCGCAAGCTGTCCTGACATACCAACTGACTTAGCAATGTAATCCATGTTGTTTTGAATTTGCATGAGCAAATATTGCAATGGATACAAGTTGTCACTCTTGATGTAAAGAAGGGCATTGAACCAGTCGTTCCAGAATCCAAGTGCTGTCAAAAGTGTGATAGTCGCGATCCCTGGAAGAGAGAGTGGTAAACAGATTTGGAAGAAGATCCGCGCCTCGCTAGCACCATCGATACGAGCTGATTCGAGGATTGCTTCTGGAATGGTTTTCTTGAAGAAAGACCGCATCAACATGATGTTGAATGGCGATAGAAGCATCGGAACAATCAAGGCCCAAATAGTATCACCCAAGTGAAGTAACTGAGTTACCACAATATAGCCTGGTACCAAACCAGCATTGAACAACATACTAAGAAGAGCAAAGATTGTAAAAAATTTGCGATACTTAAATGTTGAACGTGAGATGGCATAAGCGTATGTTGTTGTGATGAAGACGTTTGTCAAAGTTCCAACAACTGTTACAAAAGCTGAGATAAAGAGCGCTTGTAAAATTTTGTCTTTAAACTGAGCCAAGAATTGGAATCCATCTACACCAAACTTGGAAGGGAAGAAACTATATCCATATTGAACAATACTTTTTTCGTCTGTAACTGAAATAATGATTACGAAGATGAAAGGCAAGATACAAGAGAAGGCCAGCAAACCAGATATGATACTAAAGAAGATATCTGCCTTTTTGCTGAAGGAGTGTATGCCAACATTATCAATTTTTTCTTTTTGAATTTTTTTTGCCATATGCTCCTCCTTTCTAGAATAGTGCTGAGTTAGGATCAACACGTCTTGCAAGTAAGTTTGATAGGATAACGAGAATCAAACCGACGACTGACTGGTAGAGACCGGCTGCTGAAGCCATACCGATATCTGCTGTCTGAGTCAATCCGTTAAAGACATAGACGTCCAATACATTTGTTACACTATAGAGCTGACCTGCGTTGTGAGGGATTTGGTAGAAGAGACCGAAGTCTGCACGGAAGATGTTTCCGACTGCAAGGATGGTCAATACTGTCACAAGCGGTGTCAACTGAGGGATGGTTACGTTACGGATACGTTGCCATTTGCTAGCACCGTCCACTGTCGCTGCTTCGTAGTAAGTTGGGTCAATACCCATGATCGTTGCGTAGTACATCACACTACTATATCCAAAGCCTTTCCAGATACCTAGGAAGAGGAGGAGGTAAGGCCAGATACTGACATCAGCGTAGAAGTTAATACCCTTCATCCCTAGAGCTTCTAAGGTATGGTTGATAAGCCCTTTATCGATATTTAGGAATGCATCTGTAAAGAAACTGATGATAACCCAAGATAGGAAGTAAGGGAATAACATAGATGTTTGGTAGATTTTAACCATTTGCTTAGAGCGAAGTTCACTAAGGATAATGGCGATACCAACTGACACAACCAAACCGATAAAGATAAATCCAAGGTTGTAAAGTACTGTGTTTCGAGTGATGACAAAGGCATCCTTGGAACTAAACAAGAATTTAAAGTTATCTAGTCCGACCCATCTACTATTTATAATACTGTAGACGAATCCTTCACCAGTCATATGGTAGTCTTTGAAGGCAACCACATTCCCAAAAACTGGAATGTAGAAGAATAAAATCAACCAAATTGTTCCTGGTAGAACCATTAAGAGAAAAATCCAATTATCTCTTAAAGTTTTTGAAAACTTGTTCATAATTTCCTCCCTTTTTATTTTCTAAAACTTCATAATCTCACATTTTTAAACTTGATAACGTTTACAAAAATAGTATACTCTTATTTTTAGGACAGTTTAAACTACAAATTATAGAAAAAACTCCACAAATTATTTTATGTGGAGAACTTTTTATATAAGAATAGGTTTCACGGGAAACTTCTTTTCTGAATAGAGTTTTTCTAGGTCGTATAAATAGTCGAAGCTGTCGCAATGGTATGCCATTGATTAGCCGTTGTGGCTGCGAAGTCCTTATCTCCGTAGAAATCGTTGAATGGCAAAATCTCTACTTCCAACTCATCGATACGAGAGATTTCGCCTGCTAGGTAGTTTTCAATGCGACTTTCTGCTCGCTTGATTCGTTGCAATAGGCCACCCATACGGATGTCCACTGTATCCAAGCCAAAGACCTTGTTTTCTTTCAACCATTGGTGGCTAAAGAGCTTGTGGAAGGTTTCAATCTGGCTTCTTAATTTTGGTAATTCTTCCCTAGCAATTTGTTGCAAGCTCTCTTTATCACCTTTTTGATAGGCTTGACGAATGCGTCGGCCCACATCCACCTTGCCACTTAAAATAGCATTCAACTGGGCCTGGGTTTCAAAGAGATAAGCATAGTTTCCTGCTTTTTCTTTAATAGCAGAAAGAGTCTCCGCTGCCTGGGCAAAGTGAGGCTTGTCCTGTTCAGGAGTCATGTGCTTATCAAGGATTGGACAGAGAACATCCTGATAAAAGACATAGCGATTGGGGTTGATCCCGCTGAGATTATCTGGTAGATCTGGCAAGAGGTTGGCAAGATCAAGTTGCATGAAGTCCTCAACCGGTAGACCTGTATTGGTCTTGAAATGAGCTGACAAACGGTCTAAATCATTGCGGTAGCTGAGTTCTGCCCAGATTTGCAAGCTTGGCAGAATAGAGAACTGAGCTGTTTCACCACCATTGTCTCCCCAACCAGTCACAATGACTTCTTTGATCTGATTAGCACGGCAGGCTTTGTTTGCTTCGACAGCGATGAGACGACTGAAATGGTTGTGTGGTGTGAAACCAATCCACTTCCAAGCACCACCTGCAAAGGCAATATCCTGGCTAATCTTGTGGTGATTACCGAAGTTACGGTTGTATTTTTCTTCGCTATCCTGATAATAATCCCAGTAAACCAAGGTCACACGGTCTTTTAGACGGTCAAGATAAACGCGTGTTTCCTCTGGAATTTCGACATCACGGTCGTACTGGCCATCTGCTGACATGAGTTTGAAGAACATATCGCTCCACATCTGGCAGTGGAAACCATACTTGTCTGCAATATCCAGCACGCGCTCCAAGTGTTGGCACATAAGGAGACTACGATCCACAACACCATTGAGAATCAAATAGCGTCCCAAACCAACCAAGTGGGCTTCGTCCATGCCGATATTGACCTTGCGTGTTTGTAGCTTAGACAAAGTGGCAAACATCCCGTCAATCAAATCATAAACCTTTTCTTCACCGATGAGGAGAATGTCCTCTACATCACGAAGTTGCTGAACTTCTTTGACACCCCATTTGACAAAGGCTGATAAGTGAGCCAAGGTCTGGATACAAGGAACAAAAGTCATGTCAAACTGCTGGGCATAAGCTTCGATTTCCTGTAATTCTTCAGCTGAATAAGCCCCGCGGAAATAGCCAAAATAAGGTTGCCCTTCAATCTGATAGGTGTCTTCCATGTAGAGCTCAAAGATTGAATAACCCATCAGAGCCAAGACTTCAATCATCTGCTTGGCTGATGCAACATTTAGAACCGCATTTCGCGAACAGTCAGCCATGTAGGCTAAATCTTCATAAGCCGCTTGTTCTTCAATCTCTACCTTATCACCTTCTACCAAAGCTGTTGCTAGCACAGACAAGGCGCGATAGAGTTGGTGAGGTTTGCGATAAGTCAATTGATAGCTTCCGTCCTCACCCTTGATAGAGATAGAAGCTTGGTCAGACTGAGCGACTGCCACTTCTACATCTGGTAGAGAAATATGCTTTTGAAGTAAGTCTATAGCTTGCTGTTGTTTACTGCTAATTCCGGTAAAATTTACCATTGGTTTTCCTCCTGTAACCAGTTGACAAGGGCACCGTAGAGATTGGCATCTGCGTGATAGGTGCAAGCTTGAATGACTGGAGCGATTGTATATTCTTCATACCTTTCCACAAAGGCGTCTACTGCTTTTTGCACTCCTTTGATAAAATCTGGGTTCTGACTGATAGAGCCACCTAGGCTAATCACATCTGGATCAATCAGGTACTGGATATTGAGCAATCCTTGAGCTAGGTTACGATTCATGCGCTCAATGGCTTCTTGACAGAGAGCATTTCCTGCTGCAGCCTCTTGGTAAACCTTGCGGCCATCCCAGTCAGACTGACCTGATTTTTCAATCACATAACGAACCATGTTTCCCGTAGAAGCTAGTAGTGACCAGTTGTTGAGCTTTTCTGCAGGCTCGATAGTTGTCATATAACCAAACTCTCCACCCAAACCATGACGACCTCGGTGAAGTTTTCCATTGATAATCATAGCGCCACCGATTCCTGTCCCAATCACGATACAGGCTGCATTTTCAATCTCAGGATGAGCTAGCAGTTCACTGAGTCCAACACAGTTGGCATCATTTTCTAGGTGGACAGGAAGCTTATGATGAGCAAGGGCCTCATACCATGAAAAACCATGGATGTAAGGAATGGCACTGATCCCTTCAATCACCCCTGTTTCTTGGTTAACAGCCCCTGGCACACTCATAGCAATCCCACGGTAGTCACGTTCTGACAATCGCTGGTCCAACCAAGCCAACAAATCTTCTAAAGTTTCAGGCGTTGGGGTGTTGGTCTTATCTAAAATTTTTCCATCAGGAGTGAGACTAGCAAATTTTATACCGGTCCCTCCGATATCAATCGTTGCAAGGGTCATTGCTTTTACCTGTAAAAAGGAGCGAGAAAAGTAGTCGGTTCTTACTCTTTTCGCTCCTCCTTTCTTTTTATGTTATCTTTTTGAAATTAGATTTCTTCTTTTTTAATCAATTCTGTGCGAATTTCTTGTAACGCCAATAATCCTGAATGAACTGGATATGGTCGTTCCAATAAGTCAAGAATGGTTTGTTGTTTATCAGACACACGAATATTTTCTTGGCTCATGTTGTAGTAACGAAGGACGTAACCTTCTTCATTTTCAGCTACCTTAAAGGCTGTTGGGCAGACTTGTGGCAAACTGAGTGCCGGATGGTTAAAGAGGCTACCCGTTGCAGCAACGCTACCTTCTTGTTTTGCAACTTGAAGAGCTGTAAATGGCACCTGGAAAGCTTTTGCACGACGGAAGGCTGAGAAACGTTCGCCTGCTTGATGGCATTCTACTGCAAACTCAACTTCGATATCACGCAAGCACTGGGCTTCTGGAGTTGGGAAGTACCCCCAGTCACCTAGCTCACCTGAAGCACGGAGAAGTGTTACAGCTATTGTGTCGTCTCCAAGGATTTCGTATTCGTTCAATCCTTTATTGGATACGGTCACTCCTTTTACATCATCATACAAGCTGACAAAGGCTTGTTGGTGTTGGGGATTTTCAGGATTTTCCCAAGAAGTTGCTGGTTTATTTGGTCTTGTCACAACTTCATAGATGCTTTCAGAATCATTACTTGGACGAGTATTATGAGTTTTTACCAAGAGACGGATACGGTGGTCTTTGGCTGTATTTGTAAAGCGAGTCTTGAAGCGAATCTGTGGATTGTCCACAAAGACAGTCATCTCAGTTTCAAGAGGAATAGTTGTCAATTCTTCTGAACGTCCTGCATCTCGTTTCATGAACTCAATAATGCCTCTTTGTTCAGCATCCAATTTTTCATCTGCGCTAACTGGAATAGTCAAGTCATGTTTTAGTAAAACCTTAGCATAGCGAGCATTATTTTCTAATACTTCATAACCTTTCAGTTGGGCAAAAATTGGCTCAGTTCCTTTTGGTTGGAAGTAAATGTACTCGTTACCGATATCCCCACGATCCTCGAATTGGATAAAGTCTTCGTAAGCTTCGTTTGTAGTCTTGTCATAGACTGTGATGCCTTCGTCTACACTAAGAGTCACGAATGGTGTATCAATGACTCCATTTTGGAAGATACCATCGCTTTGCGCTACTGCCCCTTCGACTAATTGGAAGCTTGCCCAAGAAAGTGGTGCAAGGTGAATTGGAATCGTCACGCGTACTTGACGAGCAATATAAGGCTGACGGAATTTATCCTTAGGTAAAGTGTAGCCAAAACTTGCTCCCAAATCTTCAATCTTGGCTTCAATGACATGACCATCCAAATCTTCAACATGGTAATCTGGCAAAGTCAAAGCTGCCATTTTCTTGAAGCCTTCTGTTGGGTGCAATTCCTTGAAATCACAAGTGGCCACATCTACCACAACACTGGCAGTATCAACCTTGTCATGTAATCCAGTGTTGATGACTGTAAAGAGGTGGTTGCTTTGTGCTTCCTGAGTTGCTATTTTGTGTTTCCATTCATTGAGAAGGTTTGTTTTGACGAAGTTTCCAACTTGGTTGACCTTGGCGAAGCGAGTTTCCATTTCACGGTGAACCTCGTCAATACTACAACCACAGATACTATCGTGTGGGGCATTCTGCAAGAGCGTTTTCCAAGCATAGGTTAACTGATCTTTATGATTATGCCCTCCTGTAAGAATAGTCAATGGTTCCACGACTTGCTCTAGCAAGTTGCTGTTTTCCTGGAAGGCTTGTTTGAGATAAACACGTGAAGAAGAGGTATTGGCAAGGGTGTACCAGCCATCCGTTTCCTGGCTAGTCAACTCACCTGTGACCGTTGATAATTGTTCAGGAAGGGCACTTTCCAGTGCTTGGACATATTCGTCAAATGAGCTATGAATAAAGGTCACGTCAGGGAAGAGTTCGTTTGCCACACGAATGGCTTCGCTCAAGTTCCGTTGAACTGGTTGGTGGTCGCAACCGTTCATCATCAACCATTGGTTAGTTGATGCATAGTCACGAACGTCTGCCAATTTTTGTTTCCAGAAATCCAAAGCTTCATCTTTATCCACTGGAATTTCGTTCCCGTTACTGTACCAGTTGGCAAAGAGAATACCCAGCACACGGCTACCATCAGCCCCTTGCCAGTACATCTCAGAAAATTGAGAGGTAAACTGTTCATCTTCAAGGACTTGATTGTCAAATCCGATTGGCTTGACACCGCGACCAAAGGCTGCTACGTGAATACCTGATTTTTGAAGGATTTGAGGAGCCTGCCCCATATTTCCAAAAGTATCTGGGAAATAACCAATTTGAGTAGATTTGCCCCATTTGGCACATTCCGCTTGTCCAATCAAGGTATTGCGGACGTTAGCTTCACTGGAAATCAAGTAATCATCCTGCAAGATATAGAAAGGCCCAATCTTCAATTTGCCTTCGTCGATATAACGCTGCACCTTGTCACGGTTTTCAGGGCGAATTTCTAAATAGTCATCGAGGACAATGGTTTGTCCATCTAGGTGGAAGCTCTTGAACTCAGGATCATTTTCAAAAAGATCAAAAAGATTGTCAAAAAGTTCCACCAATTGCATACGGTGACTTTCAAAAGGTAGATACCACTCACGATCCCAGTGACTGTGAGAGATGATATGTACAACAACATTTTCCATGAAGTAAAACCTCATTCTAAATTTAAATTTTTATTGTTAACGTTTTAAATGTAAATTTGTGATTCTTTCCAAGAATCAGTTGAGCGAAAACGTACTCCTTATACTCAATGAAAATCAAAGAGCAAACTAGGAAGCTAGCCGCAGGTTGCTCAAAGCACTGCTTTGAGGTTGTAGATAGAACTGACGAAGTCAGTAACATATATACGGCAAGGTGAAGCTGACGTGGTTTGAATTTGATTTTCGAAGAGTATTAGCGAATATCTAGGTAATCCAAGACCAATTCGCAGAACATCATGTTGGCCCATGAGAACCATTCACGAGAGTAGAGAGTCGGATCATCTACGTGGAAGCTTTCATGCATAACACCTGTTCCGCCATCGCAGGCAACTAGTTGGTCTAGCAAGTATTTTTTCTCAGCTTTATCTGTAGCTGTTAAGCCTTGAATTGATAGGGCAATCGGCCAGATATAACGATAGAAGGTATGAGAGCTTCCGAGACCGCTAGCGTATTCTCCTTGGTAGAAGTATGGATTTTCAGGGCTGAGAATGGTGCGACGAGTTGCTTGATACACTTCGTCATTGACATCACAATAACCAAGATATGGAGCAGCTAACAAACTTGGTACGTTAGGGTCGTCCATGATGCTAGCATTTCCTAAACCGTCTACTTCAAAGGCATAGATCTTCTCGCCCTTGCTGTTAGTCGTGTAGGCGTAATTTTCGATCCCTTCTTGGATTTCAGCTTGCAGACGTTTAGCGTCAGCAATGATGCTTTCACTATCAGCTAGACTCAATGTAGCAAAGATTTCTTGGACATAACCTAAGACAACGACTGCAAACATATTGGATGGAATCAAGTAGCTATACTGACAGCAGTCATCGCTTGGACGGAAGGCTGACCAGGTCATCCCTGTCACGGCAAAATCAGGTCCAAAACCATCATTAACCAAAGTGTCTTCCTTACGATCGGTATCACGGACGAAACGGTATGGTGAGTTCTTGTGATCTTGCTCCACCGTCCAAAGATGAAGAATCTCCTTGGTCGCTGTAACAAAAGTCTCATCAAACTGGCTAGTCTCACCAGTTTCCTTCCAAAGAAGGTAAGCCAATTGCAAGGGATAGCAAAGCGAATCTACTTCATACTTGCGTTCCCAAATCCAGCCATTGAGGTCTGTATGGTCTGTCTCGTGATGGCCCTTCCAGTTCTCCTCAATATTGAAAGAGTTGGCATAGGGATCCTTGAGAATCAAAGTCATCTGGCGTTTAACCAAACCAGCAATGGTCTGGCGCAAACGAGGGTCTCTTTTTGCCACATGAAGGTATGGTCTAAGCTGAGCAGTTGAATCCCGAAGCCACATAGCTGGGATATCCCCAGTTAGTACAAAGGTCGAGCCATCTTCTAAGATTTCAACTGTATTGTCTAAAGTGTCTGTATAGCAACGCTCAAAGACATCCACCCATTCAGGATGTTCCTTGGCTCTCTCCGCTACCTCATCTAGCCACTCTCTGACAATTTCTTTAGAATAAACCATAAACTATTTTGCCTCTTTCAAACAAATTTTCATTTTCAGTATATAGCTTTTAGCCCAGAAAATATATACACAAATGTTAGTCATTATTCTACAAAATTGTTATATTTTAAAGTCATTTTCTAAAAGTATCCTTTTTCTGATATAATGTAGAAAACTACAGAAGGAAATCGCTATGAAACCGATACTTGAAACCATTGATACCCGCTTTGGCACCGCGAGCAAGCATGCCTTTTCTCGGGGAAATACCCTACCTTACACAGGTGTGCCTTTTGGGATGAATTACTTTGTTTCACAAACTAGTGACCAGGAAGGGTCTTGGTTTTTTGATCCCCATCTTCCTATCTTTCAGGGCATTCGACTAACCCATCAGCCTAGCCCTTGGATTGGCGATTATTCTTGGTTGCTACTGACTCCTGTTACAGGAGAAATCAGTGGCGAGACCCTCTTCTATCGTCAGTCTTCTTATAATCTTGAACGTGCTATTTTCAATCCTCATTTTCTAAAGATTTTTTCTGAGCGTTATCAGATTGAAACGCAGCTAAGTCCTACTTGCCATGGAGCTTCTATTCAACTAAGACAAACACAAGGAAAAGCCCTCTCCCTCTATCTTCACGCAGCAGATGAACTGACAGTTGAACAAGTCGATAAGCGAACTCTGGCCCTGAGACAAGAAGGTGAAACCGAAACTAATAAAAGTCCTCTCGTCATGTACACTGCCCTCACATTCTCTACGGATATTCTATCTATCAATCAAGAGGGGCAAGACTGGCGTATTGATTTGGCTGGAGCGGAAGCTCAGATTCAATTGGCCACTTCATTTATTTCCAAAGAACAAGCTTTCTTTAATCTTCCTAAACAGGATTTTACAGAAACAAGAGCAGACGCCAAAAAAAGTTGGGAAGATCTTCTAGGCCGATTTGATGTCGTAGAAACCGGCTCTGTAGACCGAACATTTTTTGATCATTGTCTATACAGACTCTTTCTCTTCCCGCAAACCTTTTATGAGGTGAGTGAACAGGGAGAAGAGATTCATATAGACCTCGCTTCAGGAACAATTAAACCAGGTCTTCTCTTTACCAATAATGGTTTCTGGGATACCTTCCGCACTTCATTCCCACTCTTTGCCTTGATTATTCCAGAATACTATCGTCAGTTCCTTGAAGGCTTCCTCAATAGCTACCGCGACACTGGATATCTTCCTAAGTGGCTTGCTCCTGACGAAAGAGGAATGATGCCTGGCACTTTGATTGATGGTCTTATTGCAGATAGCGCCTGCAAAAACATGGCACCTGAGCTTGAGGAAGAATTTCTCAAAGCCATGATCAAAACTGCGACCAAGGCAGATCCAAAAGCTATCAATGGACGCCATGGTCTAAGCCAATATCAAGAACTGGGCTACTTATCCACAGATTATCATGAAAGTGTCAGTCACACACTAGACTATGCCTACAGCGATTTTTGTATCTCTACTTGTGCAGCAAAATTAGGTCAAGAAGAGCTGGCTCAAATCTATGCTCAATATTCTAAAAACTATCAGAATCTATTTGACTCTGAGACGGGGTACATGAGGGCGCGTGATGTAGATGGCAACTTCCGTCCTGACTTTTCTCCCTATAGTTGGGGTCGTGACTACGCTGAGTGTTCAGCTATTCAAGCCAGTCTCGGTGTTTTACACGATATTTCTGGACTTAGTCAACTAATGGGTGGAAAAGAAGCCTTTAGCAACTATCTTTTGAAAGCTTGTCAAAGTCTCCCACTTTTTGAAACGACGGGCTATGGATATGAAATTCATGAGATGAGCGAGATGGCAACAGCGCCATTTGGTCAACTAGCCATTTCCAACCAACCAAGCTTCCACATCCCTTATCTGTTCCACTACAGTAGTTATCCTCAATATACCAGTCTCTTAGTCAAGACTCTCCGTCAAAAAACCTTTCAAGCTGGCTGGGATGCTTATCCAGGAGATGAGGATAATGGTAGTCTATCGGCTTGGTATATATGGTCTGCTCTCGGACTTTACCCAACCTGCCCAGGAAAAGCAAGTTATGACCTTGGAATTCCGCTCTTTAATCACCTTCGTGTCTATCTGGCAGAAACAAATCAGTGGTTGGATGTTCGTACTCAACAAAATTATGAACACTTCCACTTTGTCCAAGACTGTCAACTGGACGGGAAAGAAAAACAAAGCATCAGCCATCAGGAGCTGCTCAATGCCAAGACTATTGACTTTACCCTCAGCTGGTTGCCAAAGCATTAATAGATCAAAACCCTTTGTCATGCACAAAGGGTTTTTCTTATCCATATAAAGTTATCCACAAACTGTGAATAACTCTCCAACTTTTCTTTGGAAAAGATTTTCAAGTTTTTCCAAAATATCTTTCCAATCCAAGTTCATAGGATTTACAATAGAAATGCTGTTAAAATCCTTGTCCAATCAGGCTTTATCCCAGATTCTCCTATCTTATAATTCCTAAATTTCTTGTCCCCTTTACAAACGATAGCTATAAAAATATTTTTGATAGGATGGTGTCAACTTATCCACAGGTTGTGGATAATCCTTTTCTAAACCAACAAGCCCTTTCCCCTATCTGTTAGCTGGGTTTTACAATTTTTATAGTAAATTTCAAATTTTGTTAGGCGCTTTCAAAAAATCATGATATACTGAAATTATAAGAAAAGGAGACATTATGAAAAAAGATCAACACCAACTTAATTGGCTGATGGTTTCTCTGATTGCTTTCAACATGGTTTGGGGGCTAGGAAACGTCGTCAACAACTACTCTCAACAGGGGATTTCAGTAGTCGTATCTTGGGTTTTAATCCTCGCACTCTACTTTATCCCATATTCACTCATCGTCGGACAACTAGGTTCTACCTTCAAGGAAAGCGGAAGCGGTGTTAGTGACTGGGTTGAAAAAACATCAACCAAACGCCTCGCCTACTTTGCCGCTTGGACCTACTGGGTTGTGCACATCCCTTATCTTGCACAAAAACCTCAAGGAATCCTGATTCCACTTGGATGGGCCTTGCAGGGTAACGGACAATTTCTGAAACAAATCGACATCCACTGGATTGTTATTCTCTGCTTGCTAATCTTTGGGCTTTTCCTCTACCTTTCTACAAAAGGATTGACAACACTGAAAGTCATCGGTAGCTTGGCAGGAAGTGCCATGTTGATTATGTCTTTACTCTTTGTGCTTTTGGCTGTCGGTCTGCCTTTCATTAAGCCAGACATCCAGTTTGCGACACCGCACATGGATCAACTGAGCACCTACATTCCAAACTTTGATTTTTCTTATTTCACAACGATCTCATTACTGGTCTTTGCCGTTGGTGGTTGTGAAAAAATTTCCCCTTATGTGAATCAGACTCGCAATCCTGCAAAAGAATTTCCAAAAGGTATGATTGTCATGGCTATCATGGTAGGACTCTCTGCTATCCTTGGTTCAGTTGCTATGGGAATGCTATTTGATGGTAATAACATCCCTGAAGACCTCATGCGTAATGGTGCTTATCAAGCCTTCCAAATGTTAGGAAATTCTTGGGGAGTTGGAAATCTTTTCGTTGTGATTTACGCTCTTACAAATATGGTCGGACAAATCGCGGCACTTGCCTTCTCTATTGACGCACCATTACAAATCCTACTCAATAACGCTGACGAAAACTACATCCCAAGCTGGCTTCGCAAACGTACTGAAAAAGGTGTCCTCATTAACGGCTACCTCCTTACAGGCGTCCTCGTTAGCCTTATCATCATCCTTCCAATTTTTGGTATCCAAGAAATTGACGGACTTGTAAAATGGATGACCAACCTCAATTCTATCGTAATGCCAATGCGTTATCTCTGGGTATTCCTTGCCTACATGATGCTTAATCGCGCTTGGAAAACATACAAAAATGCCGAATACAAGTTTGTGAACAATCCTAAGCTTGGCTTTGTGATCGGTACTTGGTGCTTCCTCTTCACTGCCTTTGCTTGTATCCTAGGTATGGTTCCAAAAATTAGCTATGCTGAGAATCCAACTGCTTGGCAATTCTCTCTTCTTACAAACATCTTGACCCCAATTATTCTGATTGGTTTAGGTGTTATTCTACCAATCCTTGCAAAAAAAGAACAAAAGAAACAAATCAAATAAATCCTACTATTATCTAGATAGTTTTACTTTTGTCTTTTCCTGAAAGAAAAATCCCCTTTGAACCATAATGTTCAAGGGGATTTCTTTTTTATCTGATAGGCTATTTCTACTTAGCTTCGTACCAAGTTACGCCTTCATTTTCATCAGCAATCAGGGGTACACTGAGTTGAATGGCTTCTTCCATGGTTTGTTTGACAAGTTTTTTAATAGCTACCAATTCTGACTTAGGCACTTCAAGAACAATTTCATCGTGTACTTGTAACAGCATCTTAGTTTGATAACCACCTGCTAGCAAGGCTTTATCTAGCTGAATCATAGCGATTTTAAGAATATCTGCAGCCGATCCTTGAATAGGTGAGTTGATAGCTGTACGCTCTGCAAAACCACGAATGTTAAAGTTACGCGAATTGATATCTGGCAACTCACGACGACGTTTGAAGAGAGTCTCTACATAACCCTTATCACGCGCCTCACGAACCACTTCATCCATGTAATTTTTGATACCAGGGAAGCGTTCAAAGTAAGTGTCGATGTATGCTTTAGCCTCTTTACGGCTGATACCTAGGTTATTGGATAAACCAAAGTCTGAAATTCCGTAAACCACTCCAAAGTTGACAGCCTTGGCATTACGACGGTCGTTTGGAGTCACATCCTCAGGACGTTCAATTCCAAAAACACGCATGGCTGTCGAGGTATGGATATCAGCTCCCTCTTGGAAGGCTTTGATTAAGTGCTCATCTTTAGAGATATGCGCCAAAACTCGCAACTCAATCTGTGAATAGTCAGAGCTGAGAAGGACACTATCCTCCCACTCTGGCACGAAAGCCTTACGAATGAGGCGGCCTTGTTCCAAGCGAACAGGAATATTTTGCAAGTTTGGATCCACACTAGACAGACGCCCTGTCTGAGTTAAATCTTGGACATAGCGTGTGTGAATCTTGCCATCCGCTAAAATCCAGTCCTGTAAACCAATCACATAAGTGGATTGAATTTTAGCAATCTGACGATAATCTAAAATTTTCTTGACGATTGGGGCAATAGGAGCTAGGCGCTCTAACACATCCACTGCTGTTGAATAACCTGTCTTGGTTTTCTTGGTGTATTCTATAGGGAGACCTAGCTTTTCAAAAAGTAGTTCGCCCAACTGCTTAGGCGAGTTGATGTTAAACTCCTCACCAGCCAATTCATAAATCTCTTGAGTTAGCTTTTCAATGACAAGCTCATTTTCAGCTTGCATCTCAAGCAAGGTTTCTTTTTTGACCTTGATTCCAGCGATTTCCATCTTAGCAAGGACAAAAGCCAGAGGTTGCTCCATATCATAGAGGAGGTCCAATTGTCCGTTTTCACTTAATTTTTCAAGTAAAACAGGCTCTGTCTCAACTAATACAGCAACCTTACGAGCCAAGTGCTCCAAGAAGGTTTCTCTCTCAGGGATAGCTTTCTTGACACCCTTACCATAGAAGGTTTCATCATCGACTAGGTAAGTTTGACCATAAAGACTAGCAATGGTTGAAATTTCATTATTCTCTACAGTAGAGAGAAGGTATTTGGCCAAGCGACTGTCAAAAGCAGGAGCCTGCAAGTCCAAACCAAAGCGATTTAAGAGAACTTTAGCTTTCTTACAGTCATATACTTTCAGAGGTGTTTTTTCTAGAAATTCCTTAAGAATCGAATCCTGCAGAAGTTCCAGCTTATCTGTAGCATAGAGTTTGTCTCCGCATGACCAAGCAAAACCAATCAATTCATCTGTATGGTAGTTTTCACCAAAAAGTTCAAAGTGGAAGATAGAGTCGGCACTCAGCATATCTTCAGTCACTTTGTCCACCATGGTGAAATTCAAAGTCTCAGCTTGATTCGCCTGAGAAGCATTCAAGGCTTGTTTGAGCTGCTTAAAGCCCATCTCATCGTAGAACTTCCCAAGGTTTTCCACATTTGGTCCACTATAGACCAAATCATCTAGACCTATCTCAATTGGCGCTTTCGTGTCGATGGTCGCTAGTGTTTTAGACAGAAAGGCTTGTTCCTTGTCATTGACAAGATTTTCCTTCATCTTGGAAGCCTTCATGCCATCGATATTTTCATAAATACCTTCCAGCGAGCCATATTCTAACAAGAGCTTGATCCCAGTCTTTTCACCAATCTTGGTCACCCCAGGGATATTATCAGACTTATCCCCCATCAGGGCCTTGAGGTCTATAAACTGAGCTGGTGTGAGTCCCATCTTTTCCATGAGGTATTCTGGTGTAAAGGCCTCAAACTCAGCCACACCTTTCTTAGAAATCTCAACTACTGTATGCTCATCCGTCAGCTGAATCAAGTCCTTGTCTCCGCTGACAATGGTCACATCAAAAGAATCCTTTTCAGCCAAGCAACCAAGAGTTCCAATGATATCATCCGCTTCATACTGAGCTAATTCATAGTGGCGAATCCCAAGATGGTCTAGCAACTCACGAATGAAGGGAAATTGCTCACGAAACTCATCTGGAGTCTTAGCACGACCACCCTTATAATCAGCATACATCTCTGTACGGAAAGTCGTTTTCCCCGCATCAAAAGCAACCAAAATATGACTCGGTTGGACACGCTCCAGTAGGTGATTTAGCATCAGATGAAATCCGTAGATTGCATTGGTATGTAGTCCATTGTCATTTTTAAAACGATCCAGTTGCTGGTAAAGTGCAAAAAATGCCCGGAAAGCAACTGAAGATCCATCAATCAATAATAATTTTTTCTTGTCCATACACCCATTATAAAGGAAAGCAGGGAAAAATACCATTGCTAAGAGTTAGATTATCGGTCAAGGCTTATTGGGATTTTTTTCAACTCGCGCACCATTGCTATCAACTTGGAAACCATCGATAGTCGTATCTACTGCCAATTCTCCAGATGCGTTCACGTAATAATATTTCCCTGAAACCTGGAACCACTGACTAGCTTTCATAGCACCCGAGCTTTCGAGATAATACCAAATGCCCTTATCCTTCAACCATCCTGTCTGCATTTCTCCAGATGATTTCAAGTAGTACCACTTGGAACCGTCTTTTAGCCAACCTGTTCTCATTGAACCATTAGTTTGGAAATAGTACCAACTGCCGTTTATCTTTTTCCATCCAAGTGCGACTTTGCCATTTTCATAGTAGTACCAGACTGTTCCCTGTTTTTCCCATCCATTCTTCGAGGTTACCGTTTTAATTAAGGGGATATAACGTCTGTTCCCACTTCTTGAAATATAACTAATCCATCTATAGCCATCCTTTTCAAGAGTTTGATCATAATGAACACTCATTCCAGGTTCGTAGTAATCAATAATAGTAGATGTCAATGATGGCTGATTCATAATAGCTGCCTTTTCTGTAAAGTAATGAGTTCCACTAGAAGCTAGTACAGATTGATAATTTCCTACACTAGCATTCCCCACATCTTTAAAATGAATGAAACCAGTCATAGAGCTTGCTTTTACTATTCTACGATAATACGTTTCTGTATAATCGTAATTGTACTCCTCGATTTCAACCATGTCTCCAATCACGTTAGAAACCCAAGCTACGTGGCCATGTGTTCCCCTCGTGCTCCAAGCAATAGCTCCAATCGCTGGTCTCTGGTCTACACGATATCCTTCTTTTTGAGCTCGGTATCCCCATTCCTTCGCATGCCCATAAGCAGCTGGTAGTTCAAATCCATTGACACTACTTAAACGAAAGGCAGCGAAAGATGTACACTGTCTGGAGTATAGACGCCATTTATCAATTTCTTGACTTCCATTTTTATAATAATAGGGATAATCATCTCCTCGTGCCAGTGAGCCGTTGTTTGCCTGATTGGCATGAACAGCTCCTCCACCAAACAAAAAAGCACCTGCTAACAGTAGGGAAGCTGTCCCCACTGTCGTTCTCTTAAGAAAAGTTCCCTTTTTACTATATGTCATTCATTCTCCTTCGAATAGATAAATTTTTGAGGTTGACCTCATTTATATCATTCGAAAGAAAAAGAAAAAAGTGAGAAAACTCCCACTTTTAAGCTTAATCCAAATAGTGAATCAAATTCTTTTCCGTTAAAATATCAGAATAGGTGAAGGATTCAACGTAGACGTTGGCCTGTTTGTCCCCTTCAACATCCCCAAATTCAACAATAAAGAGCGATGGATAGACTTCAATAAGTCTTCCTAAGCGATTCTTTTGGCGTTTACGACCATTTTCCAAGGTCATTTCCACGACTTGTCCTTCATGCGCCTTGATTTCTTCTTTGATTTTTTTCATCTTGGCTACATCTGTAAATGCATCTGTCATCTTTGTTCCTCTCTCTTCGAAATACTTGAAAACTTGTTATACTCTTTTTGAAAAATCAATTCTACCGTTCCACGTGCACCGCTACGGTTTTTCTCGATAATAACTTCTACCTTGTTATTTGGAAGCCCTTCCTCTTCTTCGCCACCACGTTCATAATAGTCATCTCGATAGAGAAAGGCTACGATATCCGCATCCTGCTCGATAGATCCAGACTCACGAATATCTGATAATACCGGTCTTTTATCTTGACGTTGTTCAACACTACGCGACAACTGACTTAGCGCGATAACGGGAACCTTCAATTCCTTGGCTAGAATTTTCAACTGACGTGAAATCTCTGACACCTCTTGCTGACGGTTCTCACGACCAGTCCCTGTAATTAACTGCAGGTAGTCAATCAAGATCAATCCAAGATTGCCTGTTTCCTGAGACAATTTTCTGGCGCGTGATCGAATCTCCGTAATTCGAATTCCAGGGGTATCGTCAATATAGATACTTGCTTTTGCAAGATTACCTTGAGCAATCGTATATTTACGCCACTCTTCCTCAGTCAATTGCCCTGTACGGATAGAGTGAGACTCTACTAGTCCTTCGGCAGCTAACATACGATCGACCAGACTCTCAGCACCCATCTCAAGTGAGAAAATTGCAACGGTCTTGTCTAGCTTGGTTCCGATATTTTGAGCAATATTCAAGGCAAAAGCAGTCTTACCAACCGCAGGACGAGCAGCAAGAATGATTAACTCCTCCTCGTGCAAACCAGTTGTCATATGATCCAGATCCTGATAACCAGTTGCAATCCCTGTAATATCAGAAGTTTGTTGTGATCGAACTTCCAGATTCCCAAAATTAAGATTTAAAATGTCACGAATGTTTCTAAAACCACTACGATTTGCATTCTCACTGACATCGATCAAACCTTTTTCTGCTCGCGCAATGATTTCATCTGCTGGACTTGAGGCTTCGTAAGCTTGGTTTACAGACTCTGTCAACTTCGCAATCAAACGACGAAGCGTGGCTTTCTCTGCTACAATTTTTGCATAGTATTCAGCATTTGCAGAGGTTGGTACAGAGTTGATAATCTCAACAAGGTAGGACAAGCCACCAATATTTTGCAAATCACCTTGATCATCTAATATCGTACGAACAGTCGTTGCATCAATGGCTTCACCTCGATCTGACAAATCAACCATGGCCTGAAAAATCAAACGGTGAGCATACTTAAAGAAGTCTCGAGAGTCTATATATTCTCGAACAAACACGAGTTTACTCTCATCGATAAATATAGCTCCCAATACAGATTGTTCTGCCAAAATATCCTGGGGCTGAACTCGTAGTTCCTCTACTTCTGCCATCAGATTTTCCTTCCTTTTACAAAATCATTACTCAAATCTAGCTTAACCTTCTTTTACACGAAGATTGATGACGCTAGTTACATCCTGATAAATTTTTACTGGAACATCAATCAAGCCAACTGCTCGAATTGGCGCTTGTACTTGGATGTGACGTTTATCAATTTTAATTCCAAATTGTTTTTGGAGCTCTTCCGCAATTTTCTTGCTAGTAATTGAACCAAAAGTTCTTCCATCTGGACCAACTTTTTCAACAAACTCAACAATTGTTTCTTCTGCTTCAAGTTTCGCCTTAATTTCTTGTGCTTCTGCAAGAAGTTGAGCATGTGCTTTTTCTTCAGATTTTTGCTTCCCGCGCAACTCACCAATTGCTTGTGAAGTCGCTTCTTTAGCAAGGTTTTTCTTAATCAAAAAGTTTTGCGCATAACCTGTTGGCACTTCCTTGATCTCGCCTTTTTTCCCTTTTCCTTTTACATCTGCTAAAAAGATTACTTTCATTCTTCTGTCTCCTTTTCTCTAATTTCATTAGAAATAACGGTTTTTAGTTTATCACCCGCTTCTTGCAGACTCATATCTGCAAGTCGAGCAGCTGCCAAGTTGAAGTGGCCTCCGCCACCCAATTCTTCCATAATCCGTTGCACATTAATCTTACTACGACTTCGTGCAGAAATGGAAATATCCCCTTGGCGGTTTTTTGCAATGACAAAACTAGCTTCAATACCTGACATAGCTAACATAGTATCAGCTGCTTTACTAATCACTACAATATCATACTCCTTACCATCCTTGGCCTGAGCTACAAGAATAGAAGGTTGTACGGCCTGTCCTTGCAAGATTAGCTCATTAACCAATCGATACTCTTCAAAGTCAGTCGCCGCAAGTTCTTGAATTACAATACTATCACTACCACGTGTTCTTAGATAACTTGCCACGTCAAAGGTTCGGCTAGTTACACGAGAGGTGAAATTCTTAGTATCCAGCATCATACCGCCCATAAGAACACTAGCTTGGATACGACTTAAGCGTGCTTTCTTAGAGTTTTGGAATTGAATTAGCTCTGTTACAAGCTCGCTCGCACTACTTGCTCCACTCTCGATATAGGTGATAACAGCATTTTCCGGGAAATCCTGATCTCGTCTATGGTGGTCAATAATGATGGTTTGTGTAAACAAATCATAAAACTCTTTTGACAAGGTTAAAGCTGTCTTAGAGTGGTCCACCATCACTAGCAAGGAACGATTAGTGACCATTCCCATAGCTTGAGTTAGAGGGATGAGTTTTGTTACTCCCTCATTCTCTAAAAATTGAATGGCACGATGAATGTCCGGAGACATTTGTTCTGCATCATAGACCACATAACTATCATCCAAGACGTTACTCGAGAACAATTGCATACCAACAGCAGAGCCTAAAGCATCCATGTCTAAGTTTTTATGACCAACCACGAAGACATGGTCAACGCTTCTCAACTTTTCAGAGATTGCCGTCATCATTGCTCTTGTACGTGTTCTTGTTCGCTTAATAGAAGCTGCAGAACCACCACCAAAATAAATTGGATTTTTCGTCTCATCATTTTCTTTTACAACGACCTGGTCTCCCCCTCGAACTTCTGCAAGGTTGAGATTTGATAAAGCAACTTTACCAATACCCTCATGATCGCCATCACCGTATGACAAGCCCATACTCATGGTTAAGGCTAAATCTCTCTGCTTAGCTTCTTCACGGAAGGTATCAATTACAGAAAATTTATCCTGCATCAATTGCTCTAATACCGTATAGTCGGTAAATAAGTAAAAACGATCCATGGTCACTCTACGAGAAAACATCTGATATTTTCCAGTAAATTCTGATACAAAATTTGCGACAAAACTATTAATATGACTGATGTCTGATTCAGATGTTTCGTCCTCTAAATCATCATAATTATCTACCGAAATAATACCAATAACAGGGCGACTTGTAACCAATTCTACTGTGGCTTCGTACTCTCCAGAAACGTCAAAAAAGTAGAGCACGCCAGAATTTCTATCTAGATGCACTGCATAACGTTTTTCCCCCACATTTGCATAAATTCCAGGCGAAGATATGGATGTTTTTATAATTTCTTGAAGTTGAGGAAGGTCAATTTCTCCATCTTCCGTTGTCAACATTAACTCTGCGTAGGGATTGAACCACTCAATCTCACTGCTTTCCATGTTTAGCTTGACAACTCCAACAGGCATCTGTTCTAAGAGTGAACTTAAACTATCTTCTGCCTGATGGTTTACGTATTGGATTTGTTCAATTTCTGTTTTTTGATAAGATTTCTTCTGAAAATAAAATAGCAAAAGAAATGTCACCATTAAGAAAAATAAGCATGCTATTGTGACTAGGTTATTTTGAAGAAAAATAACCAATACAGTCATGATTATAAAGGAAATCCCAACAAATAAGAATATAAAAAAGGGATTCATTTCATTTTTTTTCATTACAAACCTCTTGCGCAATATTATACCATATTTGCACTGAAAAAGCGACCTTTAAAGAAGGAATAGCACTTGTGCTCAAATGTAGCATGTAGGAACACAAAAGGTGGTTTACACTAGTGTAAACCACCTTTTTAGTCTAAGCATATTAAGTATTATGATTCTTTCACTTCAAGAAGACCAATATCTCCATCTTCGCGTCGATA
Source organism: Streptococcus sp. HMSC062D07 (assembly GCF_001814215.1). Classification (NCBI taxonomy): domain Bacteria; kingdom Bacillati; phylum Bacillota; class Bacilli; order Lactobacillales; family Streptococcaceae; genus Streptococcus; species Streptococcus sp. HMSC062D07. The sequence goes on along the minus strand of NZ_KV815328.1, from coordinate 46,405 downwards.
AATAACATTTGTAGTTTCATCTTCAACATCGATGTAAATGAAGAAATCATGACCCAATAAGTCCATCTGAAGAAGTGCTTCTTCAAGATCCATTGGTTTTAAATCAATTTGTTTTGAACGAACAACTTTAGGTTGAGCAGCATCTGTCTCTTCTACCAAGGTATCTGTAAATAGTTGGCTAGTAGAAACTTTATTTCTGTTTTTACGTTCAATTTTAGTTTTATTTTTACGGATTTGGCGTTCAATCTTATCTGTCACCAAATCAATAGATCCATACATATCTTGAGAAACGTCTTCTGCACGAAGAGTAATAGATCCAAGTGGAATTGTTACTTCTACCTTAGCAGTCTTTTCACGATACACTTTCAAATTTACACGCGCATCTAATTCTTGATCTGCTTGGAAGTATTTTTCGATCTTTTCGAGTTTAGAAACTACATAATCACGAATTGCTTCTGTTACTTCTAGGTTTTCACCACGGATACTATATTTAATCATATAAGTACCTTCTTTCTAAACATATTTGTTTTTCTATATTTATTATAACGCTTTCAAAAAATTATTGCAATCTTTTTCCTCATCTTACGAGGGAAAATGTTCTAACCTCTTCTGCTCCTGCCTTCTCGAGCAGTATTTTAACACGGTTAACAGTAGCTCCAGTCGTATAAATATCATCAATCAATAAAATCTTCTTTGGAATCCTAATGCCTTCTTTAATAAAAAACGGAAGTTCCGTGGCCAAACGCTCCGAACGATTTTTAGAAGAACTTGCTTTCTCTTCTCTTTTCCCTAATATATCCTGATGAGAAAGCCCTGCAGCCTCTATTAGGCCTGCAACCTGATTAAAACCTCTTTTTGCATACCTCTCAGGGCTTAACGGTATTAAAATAAAATGATAGTCCTTGTATTTTTTTAAATTCTCATTTAAAATCATTGCAAAAACTTTTCGGAGAATATAATCGCCATCAAATTTGTAACGATTAAAGAAGTCTTTCATAGCTTGATTATAACTAAAAATCGCTTCATGGCTTACTTCAATCCCTTCTTTACACCAAAGTTGACAATCTTGACACAAAGTTGACAATCCTTTTTTATAACAATTTGGGCAATGTTCTTCCCCAATAATTTCAAAACTTGAGTAACAAGCTAAACAAAGTGAGCCCTCCTCCTTTTTCAAAATAAGAAGCTCTCCAAAAGTTAGAGTTTTCTTCAAATGTTGGGCACATAGTAAACAAATCATAGGCCTGCCTCCTTGTTCATCAGTTTAATTTCCTTTATAGCATTCTTAATCGAACGATTTAATCCATTATGAAAGAAAATTAGATCTCCTGTAGGTCTATCCATGCTACGACCTACACGTCCTCCAATTTGAATGAGGCTTGATTTTGTAAAAAGACGATGGTTTGCTTCTACGACACAGACATCCACACAAGGGAAGGTAACTCCGCGCTCCAATATTGTTGTGCTTATCAATATGGTCAATTCCCTATCCCTAAAAGCTTGAACTTGCTCTAATCTATCTACAGTAACTGAGGATACGAAACCAATTTTCTCATTTGGAAATGTCTCTTGTAAGATTTCCTTCAACTTCTCTCCCTTTGTAATTTCTGATGCAAATATTAGTAAGGGGTAGCCAGTTCTTCTCTGGTTTTCAACATATCTTTTTAGCTTTGGTGGTAGGTGAAACTTATCCAAACATTTATCCAGACCAGATAACCAAACGGGTTTTGGAATAATTAAAGGATTTCCATGGAACCGCCTTGGCAGGCTTAGTCGTTTTAGCTTCCCTAAGCGAACCTTCTTATCCAACTCATCTGTAGAAGTTGCAGTGAGAAAAATTCTGAGTCCATTTTCCTTTACACAATTCTTTACAGCTTTGTAAAGCATCTTGTTGTCAACATAGGGGAATGCATCTACTTCATCTACTATTAGTAAATCAAAAGCGTGATAAAACTTTAATAATTGATGAGTTGTTGCAACAACTAGTGGTGTCCGAAAGTATGGTTCAGACTCACCATGCAGTAAAGCTATTTCACAAGCAAAGTCATTCTGCAATCGCTTATACAATTCCAAACAAACATCTATCCGTGGACTTGCTAGACAAACTGCGCCACCATCATTAATAACTTTCGCAACAACTTTATAAATCATCTCTGTCTTCCCAGCGCCAGTCACTGCATGAACTAAAGTCGGTTGCTGGTTCTCTACTGCCTGAAGTAATCCTTCTGATACTTTCTCTTGAAATGGAGTCAATTGTCCCTTCCATTTAAGAACATCTTGTTTAGGAAAATCTTCTTGAGGGAAATAATATAAGGCCTGATCACTCCTAACTCGCTTCATCAACAAACATTCTCGGCAGTAATGAGCATTAATAGGTAGAGACCATTCATCTTGAATCATACTATCACATCGTTGGCAGAAGAGTTTCCCCTTCTCTTTTCTCATGCTTGGCAGCTTCTCCGCCAGTTGTCGTTCTTCAGGGCTTAATTCTTGTTCTGTAAAAAGTCGACCAAGATAATTTGGATTTATTTTCATACTTCTTTATTCGTAAAATCTAGAACTTTAGACTATTTTTTAGTACAATAAAAATATGGAATTTAGAACTATAAAAGAGGACGGACAAGTCCAAGAAGAAATCAAAAAATCACGATTTATTTGTCATGCAAAACGTGTCTATAGTGAAGAAGAAGCTCGTGCCTTTATCACTGCTATCAAAAAAGAACACTATAAGGCTACCCACAACTGCTCTGCTTTTATTATCGGTGAGCGCAGTGAAATCAAGCGAACCAGTGATGATGGGGAGCCAAGTGGAACTGCTGGTATACCTATGCTAGGAGTTCTAGAAAATCACAATTTGACCAATGTTTGTGTAGTTGTTACCAGATATTTTGGTGGTATTAAACTGGGAGCAGGAGGTCTTATTCGCGCTTATGCAGGTAGTGTTGCCTTAGCTGTCAAAGAAATTGGAATTGTTGAAATTAAAGAACAAGCAGGGATTCAAATTCAAATGAGCTATGCTCAATATCAAGAGTATGGGAATTTTCTTAAAGAACATAATCTTATGGAACTCGAAACCAACTTTACAGATCAAGTTGACACAATTATTTTTGTCGATAAAGAAGATAAAGAGGATACCAAAGCTGCCCTCATAGAATTTTTTAACGGGAAAGTTATCCTAAAAGATCAAGGGTTACGAGAAGTTGAAGTTCCTGTAAACCTTGTGTAAAGTACTTTTAAATACCTTCCCTCAATTTTTAGATTTACACTGACTATTTTTCTGATTGTTATAAAAAAATCCTATCGCTTCGATAGGATTTCTATATTTTACAAAAGTTTAAGATAGCGTTATACTAGAAGCATCTTATATAAAGAGGTGCTAACATGGCTATTTATAACAATATCACAGAACTTATCGGAAAAACACCGATTGTTAAATTGAATAACATTGTACCAGAAGGTGCAGCAGACGTTTACGTAAAACTAGAAGCTTTTAACCCAGGTTCATCCGTTAAAGACCGCATCGCTCTTAGTATGATTGAAAAAGCAGAACAAGAGGGTAAACTGAAACTAGGCTCAACTATTGTAGAAGCAACAAGCGGAAACACTGGTATCGGTCTTTCATGGGTTGGTGCTGCTAAAGGTTATAAAGTTGTCATCGTTATGCCTGAAACAATGAGTGTTGAACGCCGCAAGATCATCCAAGCTTATGGTGCTGAACTAGTCCTCACTCCAGGTAGTGAAGGAATGAAAGGTGCGATTGCAAAAGCGCAAGAAATTGCTGCTGAACGTGATGGTTTCCTACCATTACAGTTTAATAACCAAGCTAACCCAGAAGTTCACGAAAGAACAACAGGAGCTGAAATTCTAGCTGATTTCGGAGCTGATGGTTTAGATGCCTTTGTTGCCGGTGTTGGTACTGGAGGAACTATTTCTGGTGTCTCTCACGCTCTTAAATCGGCTAATTCAGACATTCAAGTTTTTGCAGTTGAGGCAGACGAGTCAGCAATCTTATCAGGTGAAAAACCAGGACCTCACAAAATTCAAGGTATCTCTGCAGGATTCATCCCAGAAACACTTGATACAGAAGCTTATGATGGTATCGTTCGCGTGACATCAGACAATGCTCTTGCACTTGGTCGCGAAATTGGTGGAAAAGAAGGCTTCTTGGTAGGTATTTCTTCTGCCGCAGCTATCTATGCAGCAATCGAAGTTGCTAAAAAACTTGGGGCAGGTAAAAAAGTCCTTGCGCTTGCACCAGATAACGGAGAACGTTACCTATCTACAGCGCTCTATGAGTTCGAAGTCTAGTCTCCTAAATACACAAAGCCCTTTAACAAGGGCTTTTTATTTTTTTTATAAAGTTTTTCTATATGAAAAAGGAAGCAAATCTGCTTCCTCTTTTTATTATTAGTTATTCAAAGCTGCCGCCATTGTAGCTGCAACTTCAGCTTCAAAGTCATTTGCAGCTTTTTCGATACCTTCACCAACTTCAAAGCGAGCGAACTCAACTACTGAAGCGTTAACTGATTCAAGATATGCTTCAACTGTCTTGCTGTCATCCATGATGTATACTTGTGCAAGAAGTGTGTATGCTTGGTCAACTTTAGTGTTGTCAAGCATGAAGCGATCCATTTTACCTGGAATGATTTTATCCCAGATTTTTTCTGGTTTACCTTCTGCAGCCAACTCTGCTTTAATGTCAGCTTCAGCTTGAGCGATAACTTCATCAGTCAATTGTGCTTTTGATCCATACTTCAAGTGTGGAAGTGCTGGTTTGTTAACCATTGCACGGCTTTCGTTATCTTGGTCGATTACGTGGTTCAATTGAGCCAACTCATCTTTAACAAATTGCTCATCCAATTCTTTGTATGAAAGAACTGTTGGTTTCATCGCAGCAATATGCATTGAGATTTGTTTAGCAAGTGCTTCGTCTCCACCTTCGATTACAGAGATAACACCGATACGTCCGCCGTTGTGTTGGTAAGCACCGAAGTGTTGTGCATCTGTTTTTTCAAGTAAAGCAAAACGACGGAATGAGATTTTTTCTCCGATAGTCGCTGTTGCAGATACATATGCAGCTTCAAGTGTTTCACCTGAAGGCATTGTCAATGCAAGTGCTTCTTCGTTGTTAGCTGGTTTACCTTCAGCGATTACTTTAGCTGTTGCATTTACCAATTCAACGAATTGAGCATTTTTCGCAACGAAGTCAGTTTCAGCATTTACTTCAACTACTGCTGCGACGTTACCGTTAACAAATACACCAGTCAAACCTTCTGCAGCAACACGGTCAGCTTTTTTAGCTGCCTTAGCCATACCTTTTTCGCGAAGCAATTCAATCGCTTTTTCGATATCACCTTCAACTTCGACCAATGCTTTCTTAGCGTCCATGACACCAGCACCAGATTTTTCACGCAACTCTTTAACAAGTTTAGCTGTAATTTCTGCCATTTTAATTCTCCTATATTTTTTAAAAATAGGAGAGCCGGGCTAAGCCCCGCCCTCCTAGGTAATGATTAATTATTTGAATTAAGCGTTGTCGCCTTCTACAACTTCAACGATTTCTTCGATTGAGTCTGCTTGAGCTTCTGAAGCTGCAAATTCTGCTTCAACTGCTGCTACAGCATCTTCACCTTGGCGACCTTCGATGATAGCGTCTGCCAATTTAGCTGTGATCAACTTAACTGCGCGGATAGCGTCATCGTTAGCTGGGATGATTACATCGATATCATCTGGATCAGTGTTTGTGTCAACCATCGCTACAACTGGGATACCCAATTTTTTAGCTTCTTTAACAGCGATTTGCTCTTTATGTGGGTCAACTACGTACATTACATCTGGGATGCGAGGCATGTCTTCGATACCACCCAAGAATTTTTCAAGACGAGCGCGTTGTTTGTTAAGAAGTGCAACTTCTTTCTTAGGAAGAACGTCGAAGATTCCTTCTTCTTCCATGCGTTTGATTTCTTTCAAACGAGCGATACGTTTTTGGATTGTTCCCCAGTTAGTAAGGGTACCACCCAACCAACGGTGGTTGATGTAGTATTGACCTGAACGTTCTGCTTCTTCTTTAACAGCGTCAGCAGCTTGTTTCTTAGTACCAACAAACAATACAACTGCATCGTTAGCTGCTGCATCACGCATAAAGTCGTATGCTTGGTCAGCGTATTTTACAGTTTGTTGCAAGTCGATAACGTGGATTCCGTTACGCTCAGTGAAGATGTACTTAGCCATCTTAGGGTTCCAGCGACGAGTTTGGTGACCAAAGTGTACACCAGCCTCAAGAAGTTGTTTCATTGAAATTACTGCCATGAGTATTTCTCCTTTTTTGTTTTTTCCTCTTCTTGATTTCAACTTGCAAAACAACCAAAAGGCAACAGTTTCACAATTCATCAAGAATGAGTATTATCGTTCACACGACAAGTTTCATTTTATCATAATTGGAGCTTTATTTCAAGTGATTTTGTTATTTTCTCCTTATTAAATTACCATTTAAAAGCTCTAAATTTAAAACATCTCAACATATACTGCTGAGATGTTCTAATAGCTAATTTTTTAAAATTTAATGTAGGGGTGTTTATGCTATCTACTTCGAAGTTTCTTACGAATCTTATAAGCTAGATTAAACAAGAAATATAATGAACTAGTTGGATAGTTAAACTCACCAGCAAACTCCTCAATAGTGGGATTAAACTTAGATTTAAAATTAAATAACCCGCCTTCTAAGTTGTTTTCAATTCCACCCATATTATGAGTCTCTGCCCCACGTTCAAATGAATGTTGAGCTGTCTCAAACCATGTAGGAATAGCAGGTTGATAATGTCTAAATTCCTCATTCATTCCAGCATATAAGTTTTCAGAAGTTTTCCCAAATTCGATGGTTAAAGTTCCAGACAATGGAACGACACTGTACCCTCTATCAATATGGCTCTTAAGAAAAGAAATTTCTTCCTCTAATCGTTTTCTCTCTTGCTGATTCTCTTTTATTTTGCCTTCTTTCGTTTTATCAGTAAATTTCTGCGCTATTTTAAGATTCTTTTCGAGTTGCTGCTCAACTTCTTTCAGTCTATTAGGTAAATCTAAGTAGCTCAGTGTGATAAAAGAGTGATTAGGATAAGTAGTCAGTAACTTTTGATAATAATCTTTGCCTCGTAAACTGATATTCTTACGAGACTCTGTTTTCTTCATTAAAAATGAAAATTCATCTAATAAATCAATTCCACCGAATTTCACTTCCAATCCTTTATTCCTTGCAGTTCGGATTGCCTGTCTAGTGGACTTGGATAGTTGATCCAACGAGAAGTTCTCTTTATGAATATTAGCTTGAAAACGTGGTTGTATATTTTCTGCCATATCCTTTGTTAAGCCTGTCCAATAAACTTTATTTTTTTTCAGTTCTTCAATAATTTCTAAAGTCCTAGAATTTTGGACAGTTTCTTGCCCAATAAGACCTCTACTGATAAATAAACTTGGATCAAATTTAACCATTATTGCATTGCTTTTTTTAGCAATTTTTTTCAATGTTAAAATCACAAATTTCAGAAGTTCTTTATCTTCATAGTCAATTACTGGACCTCGTGGAATATAGAACATAGAAAGTCCTAATGGTAGTGGCTGAATTAAGATATTCGCTACTCCAACCAATTGATTCTCTTTATAAAATCCAACTCTCTCATTCCCCCAAGTATCCTTAATCTTGGCCCAATCACTACTCTGCAACAAATTTCCTTGAGGATGATTTTCTAAAAACAAATCCCACTCTTTGACATCAACATTTATTTTATACGTAAACATAACTCCAACACCGACTCCCTTAGAAACCATTTTTTTATCAACATGCTACACTCGTACTAAATCCCTAAGTTTCATTTTACTTTAACTAAAAAATTATAAAAATAGAGAATAAGTTCAAGTAATTATATAATGAAATTTATTTTTCAGCACTATACAAAGGGTGAGATTAATAAAATCTCACCCTAATTTTAGTAATAATCAGTATATTAGTTTGGATAAATGTATCTTACAGTACCTCTTGATG